>JBOGUE010000386.1:0-25156 GCA_050695955.1 Thermomicrobiales bacterium
TCTTCGTATAGAGCGCTTTCACCTGAAATAAATACTCCGCTGCCTGCCGATAGGATTCGCGATTGCGAGCCTCGATCAGCCTGGTGGCCTGACCCAGGTAGAGGGGAATCGCCTCCTCCGGGAAGTCCTTGGCGGCGGCCTCGGCAAGGCGCAACCGGCAGTGATCCAAACCGTGCCAGGCAGCGACCTCGTAGGCGCCACCCAAAATGCCCGTGGACCTCTTCTTCGGCGCCTTTTCCATGCGGGAGAGCGTCTCGAGTGCCTCTCGCACCTCGCCGGCGTCGAGGTGGGTGTTGAGCAGGGTAGCCAGATCACCATGCTTTTCCAGGATTTTGAGGAGTGACGGCCGCGTGCGTTCCCACAGGTCTGCTTCCTGTCCGGGGAGCGCCGCCGCGTTCTTCACCGCCAGATAGGTTGGGAATCCGGGCTCGGTGTCGAAGCGGCGGCGCTCCAGCTCGAAGGCACGCTCAGGGCTGCCATGCTGACCGTACATCTTGCTGAGCCAGGCGCGGTAGTTTCCGTCCTGGATCGCGTTCTTACCCTCGGTTTCCCAAAGGCGATCCTCGACAAAAGCGATGGCATGGCGGGGCCGATCGCCGCCCAGGTTGACGAGGTAGCTGGCGAAGGCGAGGGCGGCGTGGGCGTCGGTCAGCGTTCGCGCGGCCAGCGTGGTCGCGTCGTGGAGGTTGTCTTGGCGGACGAGGAGGACGATAGCATCGGCCCAGAGATTCGCGTCTTTGTAGGCGTCCAGACGGGCCGCGTCGTCGTCTTGGCCAGTTAGATCAGCGAGCAATCGCATCGCCCCGCGCTGAAGGTCGGCATTGACCCGCTTGCCCTCCGGGCGGATCAACTCGCGCACCTGCTGTTCAATCCGCGCCCGTTCCGGCGCGGTCGCCGCCTGGACCAGGACCGGGCCGGGTCTGAACTCGACCCATGGTGGCAGGTCGGGCTCGCCATCGAGGTACTCCAGCGCAACCTCGTCGTTCTCGTCCTCATTTGGATAGGGACCGATCTCGTAAAAGGCGCGGACGTCAATCGGTGGCGCGGTCGATTCGGTTGCGGCGAAACCCGCGGAGCTGCCCAGGAACGGGGTCTCCGCATAGGCCGGTCCGCCGTTGTCGAAGCGCCAGAAGCGCAGGATCGCATCGAGAAGACCGCGGCGGGCGCTTGCAGGCATTCGCTCGGCCTCATCGAGGTCGGCTTGCGCTTCGAGGCAACGCAGCAGACCGACGCCGCAGGCCGAAAAGCGATTGAGGACATAGCCCTCGGGGTCGAACGACTCGTTGTGTTGTTCCATGATCTGCTCGGCAACCGTCTCGTAGACTGCTTGGGCATCGGCCCAGCGGCCGGCCTCGGCGTAGCGGTCGCCGATGGCGCGAACCTCCTCAATGTCCTTGGCGATTTCGACCGGATCGACCAGATCGTAGGCGTAGTCGTTCCAGGTATCCATGCGAAACGGTTTGAGGGCGGCGTCCGCCTTGCGCCGGACCGCCGCCAGGTCGGCGGTTTTCTCCAATCCGGCTCCGGCAATATGGGGTGGGATGACGACCGGCACGGGCATCAGCCGGTCGAGGAGTTCGTCCGCCTCCGGCAGGCGGTCGACCAACTGCTCCAAGAGGGCGACCAGCTCATCCCGGTTCTTGCCGGCCAGCATCTCGGCGAGGGGCGGGCGTTGATCGAAGGCGTCCGGCGACTCGATCCAGGTCAACAGCAGCGCCACGACGTGCTTGCAGAATCCGCCGCGTGGACAGTCGCAGGTCCAATCGGCAATCGGGCTGACCTTCTTGCTCTTAGGGACGGCTAACGTCGCCTGGACGTGATACGGACCGCCGCTCGACCCCTCACACATCGCGCGGAGTTGCTCGCCGCGTAGGGACGCGTCGTAGATCATCCCGCGGCGCTGGTAATTCCTACCGCGCGAAAAACTCTGGGGGTCGGATTTCGCCTTAACCTGAGCCTCGGAGACAGATGGCAGTGGCGAGATTGTGACCTCGGTCGGGGGCGATGCGGATGGGGCGTGCGGGCGACCCATGCTCGTTTCCTTTCGCGCGTTTCGTCATGATATTTCGAGTCTGCCACGGATGGGCACTCTGGTCGAGCGACTCATGCTCCGCTTTGCCGGTCGTAGCGACGAATGAGCATCCCTGTCGCTGGCTGCATGCCGAGGCGGGCGTAGAAGGGTTGGATGTCCTCGTCGCAGAGCAAGTCCACCATGTATAGACCGCCGAGTTGATCGAGCATCTGGCGGACCAGTTCCGACCCGATGCCGTGTCCTTGGAACGCCGACAGCACTTCCAGATGGGGAATGTAGGCCGCCAGGACGCCGTCCGAGATCGCCGTGATAAATCCGACGACCGATTCGGTCTGGTCGTCGATGGCGAGCACGACGTGGTCGCTACCAGCTAATACCCGGAGATGGGACTCTGGCGACGGTGGGTTTGGCCAGCCAACGAAGAAGCCTTGCAGCTGCTCTGGCCCGATGCCGGCGGCGTTGTCCAGGTAGCGGATCACCCTACGACTCCAGCACTTCCTCGGCTGCCGACAAATAGGCTTGAAAGGCTCGGTCGCTGAAACAGACGAATTTCACCAAATCCAGCACGGGATATCGTGCCAGGAACCGATCGGTCTCATCCATCGCGACCAGCGCCGCTTGCTCGACAGGGTAGCCGTAGGCGCCGGTGCTGATCGAGGGAAAGGCGATGGTACGAATCTCGTACGCCGGCCGGGCCGCGAGCGCCAGCGCGTTGCGATAGCAGCGGGCGAGCAACTCTTCTTCGCCCTCGTCGCCGCCGCGCCAGACCGGACCGACCGTGTGAATCACCCACCGCGCCGGCAGTCGATACCCCTTGGTGATCCGCGCTTCCCCGGTTGGGCATCCGCCGATCGAACGGCACTCCTCGATCAACTCCGGCCCGGCCGCGCGGTGGATCGCCCCATCGACGCCGCCACCGCCGAGCAGCGAGGTGTTCGCGGCGTTGACGATGGCGTCCACCCCCTGCCGCGTCAGATCACCGACGACGATCTCGATCTTGTCGAAGCGCATCGACTCCCTATCACTTTTTCGAATACCAGGGCGCGCTAATTCGACTTCGGCAGTACCAATACTAGTCTATCTACCGGCACCTCCAACCTATGGATAGTTGGATGTTGGCAAGATCAGAACGCCGTGGATCTGCTGGCCATACAATCGTCCAAAATGCTTCTTGTCACCAGTTAGCAAGTGGGACGCGCCAAGGTCTATCGCGGCCAGTAGAATCGGCTGGTCCTTCGTTGCAAGTTTTAGATCGATGATTCTCGGATCGTTCGGCTGCATCACGTAATCTTCGATTTGGACCGAGGCGAGAAACATGTCGAGATCGGATCGTTGTCGTTCCGACTGTAGGTTTCGGTGGGCCTCCGTCACCGCGAGCGTAGACGTTATTAGTTGCACATCGGGCAGGGTCCAGATCCGTCGCACTATTGCATCAAACTTGTAAGCCGCTGAGTGCAACACGTTTGCGTCAAGAAAGACGCGATCTGGTTGAGAGGGACGATACTCGATCACCGGCACGGACGGTAGTGGTCGATACTTTCCGGATCAAGCCCCATTCGCCTTACCTCTTCGGCTGCACTTTCGTAATCATCTTTATCCATAGCATTCGAAAGCAAGAACTCGGCAATGCGCTCAGGTGTGTAGATCTCCACGTCCGTCTCGACGATCGGGCGCAACATGATCCCGTCATCATTGGCTTCAGCGACCAACATTGCGCCTTCTGCCAATCCGAATTTTTCTTGCAGCTCTTCGGGAATTCGAACCGAACCCTGTTCGATTCTAGTCGTCGCAACCATCCCATACTCCTTCGACGAAGTATGCGCACACCAAAGTATCTGCTTGCATTGTCTCACATCGCGGGAGTAACGATGACGCACCGGCAAATGAATACGGTCCAGGGAGTCCACCCGAACGGGCTAACCCATCTGGGGGAATTGACAATTCGGCAACAGTCCGTACACTGAAGGCCTGTTCGAAGAAACTGGGGTTACACCCGGGTTCAACGACAGACGAACGCCGATGAGGGCAGCGTGAAAGCGCCAAACTCGTCGGCGTTCTGTTTGTCTGAGCAATGCGCCTTGTGAGGGGGGAGCAAGAACATGGCGTTTAGTCCGGTGGATCCTCGCGCCGACGAGTACATGCGGTCGCTCGCGGCGAAGTACGACGATCCGGTGCTGCTCGAGATGGAGGAGCGCGCGCGCGATCGCGGCTTCCCGATTGTTGGGCGTCTGGCTGGCGCGTTCATTGAGCTGGCGGCCTCGGCAATCGGTGCCCGGACCGTGTTCGAGATGGGGAGCGGATTCGGGTACTCGGCCTACTGGTTTTCGCGCGCGGTCGGGCCGGCGGGTCGCATTATTTGCACCGACGGCGATGAAGAGAATCGCGTATTGGCCGAGCACTACCTTACGCGCGCCGGCCGGTGGGATCGAGTGGATTACCACGTGGGCTGGGCACAAGAGGTCTTGAAGGCGACCGAGGGGACCTTCGACGTCGTCTATAACGACATCGACAAAGGTGACTACCCCGAGGCGTGGCAAATCGCGCGGGACCGCGTCCGGCCCGGCGGCCTCTATGTCTGCGACAACGTGCTCTGGTACGGCCGGGTCGCGGAGGCGGACCTGGAGGACAAACACCCCGAGCTCACCGCCGCGATTCGGCGGCACAACGAACTGGTCTACGCCGACCCGGCGTTCGACGTCACGATCGTGCCGATTCGAGACGGACTGCTTGTCGCGCGGCGTCGCTAACGGGGCGATTCGATCTCAAACTCCCGCCGGTCGAACACGTCATCCGTTGCGTCGACGAATAGATCGTCATGGTCCCCTAGGTGGGCGGGGCGATCCGCGTCCGGGTAGGCGGATCGCAGAGAGGAACGGGGGTGTCGTGGTGCAGCGGCGGTGACCACGTCGTCCGCGTCCGGGTCAACCGGGATGTCGTCGGGGTCGCGGTAAGCATCCATCGCGTGCACTCCTTCCATCGCAAGTCGAGCCAGCCCGAGTTCGTCCCGCTCGCCTCCACCGGTAAGGCGCTCCGGTCGTCTGGTCTGCCGGCGAAGCATCGCTCGCGCTTGTACGCGGTCGCCGAGGCGGACGCGGGCGACGACGGAGCGTGCGGCAGTATCGACCTTTTCGGAGGCCGGGTGCAAAGGCGACGCGCCCTTGCACTCGGCAGTGGCGCCCGGATGACTCGGGTCCGCTTTAGAAGCGCCAACGGGTGGCGTCGGCCGGAAAGGACTTCCAAGCGTAGGCGACGGCTGGGTGCAGCGCGTACATCCCTTCGCCAACCGTATCCTCCCCTTCGGTGCTCGGCCGCCAGTCGTACTTCTTGGCGATGTCGTCGTCGATCGCCTTCGAGAGCGCTTCGCCGGGGCCGTGCACGACCTCGGCTCGGCCCTGGACAATGACGACGTCGTCGCCGCTTTCGAGGTGGATACAGACCGCTGGGTTCTCAGCCAGGTTGCGTGCGGAACGGGGACCCGCTCCGAAGTAGAGCGTGCCCTCGACCCAGGCGCCCCAAACCGGGATCGCGTGCGGTCGGCCATCGCCGTCCGCGGTCACAACCCAGTAATTCTTCGCCGCCGCCAGCCGCTCGATAGCGTGGCTCCACGGCAGCATCCCCTCATCGCTCTCCGGCACGCCGTATCCCGGCATCATTGGCCGGCTTGCCGCGGGTGTTCTCCGCGTTTCCGCCTGCTGTGATTGGGCCAATCCGATCCTCCTGGTTGCACGGTCGTCCCGGCTCCCCATTCGGGAACGCGGACTACAGGTATACCCGATGAATGATGACACCATGTGTCATATTCAGCGGCAAATGCTGAGCGGGACATCGTCGGAGGAGGCCAGAGAACGAAATGCGCGCGGACCGGTTGTTGATGATCCTGTCGATGCTCCAAGTCCACCGGCGTGTGACCGCGCGTGACTTGGCGGAACGGCTGGAGGTGTCGGCGCGGACGATCCACCGCGACATGGAGTCGCTGAGCATGGCCGGCGTGCCGCTCTACGCCCAACGCGGCGCGGGCGGGGGTTGGATGCTGCCGGCTGACTATCAGATCGATCCGGCGGTTTTGACCGGAGCTGAGGTCCGCGCGCTCTTCTTCGGGCATCCGGCGCGGTTACTGGCTGACCTCGGACTCGACCGCGCCTCGGACGCCGCGCTCGTGAAGCTTTTGGCGGCGATCCCGGCGGTGCAGCGCGCCGATGCCGAGCGGGCGCGTCAGCGTATTCACCTCGACGTCGTGGGATGGCGGCGGTACGAGGAGGCCATGCCGCATCTCCCCATGGTCCAGGAGGCGATTTGGACCGATCGTAAACTGCGGATGATCTACCGCCGAGGCGCCGGGGGTGAAACGGTGCGCGATGTGGGTCCGCTGGGTCTCGTCGCCAGCGGCAGCGTCTGGTATCTCGTCGCTGGCACGGAGGACGGCGTGCGGACGTACCGCGTTTCTCGCATCGTGGGCGCGGACCTCCTCGACGAGCCATGCCAACGACCGCCCGACTTCGACCTCGCGGCCGCCTGGGCGGCGTCGAAGGCGAGCTACGTCGAGCAGTTGCCCCGCTACCACGCGACGTTGTGTGTCGATGCGGAGGCGGTGGAGCGGATCCGTCGCTTCTGGCGCTATGCAAGAATCGAGCGCGAAGTTCTGTCGCCGGGTGACGGCCGCGTCACGCTCACCGTCCGCTTCCAATTCGAGGAAGAGGCATGTGAGTACGTCCTCTCGTTTGGTCCCCGCGTCGAGGTTCTCGATCCGCCAGCGTTGCGGGAGCGTGTTGTCGCCCTTGCGCGAGACATCGTCGCACGGTATCAAAATCGTGCGTGATCTCACGGATGGGACCCCGGTCGCGTTGCAAAGGTAGGAACCGGACGCGCCGATGCGGAGCTAGTGCGCGAAATACGTCATCTAGCAGATGCGCGGCGCGGCGGGTGATGGGAGCATAGACCACGAGATTAGTGGATTGTGCTGCTAACTTGGATCGATATACGAAAGGTAGATTTCGACATGATGCCTATTGAGGTGGAGCAACGGCACTCGGGACTGGCGGATGTTTTGGCGACCGATCTCGGCGTGAGTCGCGAACTGGCGCGAGAACTCATTGACAGCGACGAGCGGTTTCAAGATGACCTGCGCCCGATCCGGATCTCGACTGTGCGGCGGGCCGCCGGTTCGCTGCTGATCGGCATGGGCCGCGTCGTGGGTGGTCGTTCGCTGACGGAACATGCTGGTTCGCCCGCCTAACGGCATCGGCTCTGTGCTTCCCACCCGTTATTCATCAATCTCCAAGACCGAGCGTCGCTCCTCGCGATCTTCGGATTGGAGGACGGTTGGCGGGACGCCCAGCCAATCGGGAAGGTGCGGGCCTGATACCCGGCGCAACTCGTAGTGGGAACAGACGCGTAGGACGTCGCGGGCGTCTTGCAGGCGTGTCACGTCTTCTTGGATCAGTTGGCGGGCATGCCATTGCCGATCGTGCCGCTCCCAGACCCAGGATGGCGCTTGCGCCATTCGCCGCTCGACGGCTGCGTCATCCAGGTCGCTCAGCGAATTCAACGCGTCGGCCAGGTCTTGCCGGCGATGGGCACGCGCGGCCAACTCAAATCTGGTCCCGAAGCGGCCGAGCAAGGAGTCGCGCAGCCCCCATCGCTCCCATTGCCAAATCTGCCGCCACTGCACCGCGAAGCGCAAGGTCGTGGTTGCCTCCAGATGGCCGTTGAGTTCGACGCTCGACCGGAGACGGCGCCTCGCCGTTTCTATCTGGCGGTGTGCTCGTGCGAGGCGAAACTGTACGACCGGTGGACTGAAGCGGTGTTCCGTGAACCAGGCTGCCAAGGCGGCGGCAAGGCCAGACGGATCATAGGCGGCTCGCCCTTGGAATCCCTTGTCCAGGCTGTGGTACCAGCGGTCGTCGCGGAAACGGTCCGTCACGTCGACGAGGTCTGAGAGCAAGGTCCGCGTCACTTCGTCGCGGCCAAACACAAGCCGTCCAACGTCCAGCCCGGTCCACCATCCTTCGTGTACCCATTGCGCAAGAAGCGCGAGGCGCAGTCGTTCGATTTCCCTTCCCGCTTCTTCACTCTTGCCGTCGTCATAGATCGGCAGGAGGTCGATGTCGGACAGCGGCCACGGCTCCCCACGCCCCATGCTTCCGGCTAACACGATGCCGTGAACACCATCGACGGCAGCAAGTGCCGCAACCGCCTGATCCGCTCGACGAGCCAGGATTGCCTTCCAGCCGGCAAGAAAGGCGGCGAAGCGGTACGGGTCGGTGCGCCCGCCGAGGACATCTTCCACAATCGGACCCCTTGCTGGAGATTGACGGCTCAGAACGCCACCGTGCCCTCGTAGACCAGATCTCGGCAGCGGGCCTCGACCTCGCGTGGGTCGAGATGCACGGTTGCCAGGCCGGTGTCGATGGCGGCTTTGGCGACGGCGGCGGCGACGCGGGGTGGGACGCGCAGGTCGAGGCTGTCGGGAATCAGGTAGTCGGGGGTGAGTTCCTCGGGCAGGACGAGATCGGCGATGGCGTGGGCGGCGGCGATCTTCATCTCGTCGTTGACGCCCCGCGCCTTCACGTCGAGGGCGCCACGGAAAACGCCGGGGAAGGCGAGCGAGTTGTTGACCTGGTTCGGGTAATCGCTGCGGCCGGTCGCGACCGCCAGCGCCCCCGCCTCCTTCGCCAGCTCCGGCGTGATCTCCGGCACCGGGTTGGCCAGGGCGAAGACGATCGCGCGCGGCGCCATCGATTGCACCATCTCCGGCGTCACCGCGCCGCCGGCCGAGAGGCCGATAAAGACATCCGCGCCCGCGATCACCTCTGCCAGGTGACCACCATGGCGCCGGTGATTGGTGACACCGGCGATCTCCGCCTTCGACCAATCCATGTGCTCGGCGCGATCCGCGTGGATTGCCCCGCGGCGGTCGCACATGATGACGTCGCCGGCTCCAAGTGAGAGCAGGAGCTTCGCCACAGCGATTCCGGCCGCGCCGGCGCCGTTGATCACGATCCGCGCCTCGGCCAGGGTTCCACCACGGAGCTTAATCGCGTTCAGCAATGCGCCGGAAACGATGATCGCGGTGCCATGTTGATCGTCGTGGAAGATTGGCATGTCGAGTCGCTCGCGCAGCTTTTGCTCGATCTCGAAGCAGCGGGGGGCGCTGATGTCTTCAAGGTTGATGCCGCCAAAGCTCGGGGCGATGGCGCTGACGATGCGCACGATCTCGTCCGGGTCTCGCGCCGCGAGGCAGATCGGGAAGGCCTCGACGCCGGCCAGCGACTGGAAGAGGACCGCTTTGCCTTCCATCACCGGCAGGGCGGCTTGCGGCCCGATATCGCCCAGGCCGAGCACGGCCGAGCCGTCGGTCACGATCGCGACGAGGTTGCCCTTTGAGGTCAATTCGGTCACTTGTGCGGGGTCGTCGCGGATGGCATGGGCGGGCGCGAGCGCCGCTGGGGGCACGTAGAGGAGGTTGAGGATGTGATGGTCGCGGATCGGGATCTTGTTGCGGATCTCGAGGACGCCGCCGTGCCGCCGGCGGAGCTCGATCGCCTCCTCGCGGAACGTCTTGTGCTCGTCGCGCGTGCTCGGCGTCGGCGGATGGAGGCGGCCCTCATAGACGTAGCGCCGGGTTCGTTCGGCGACGTCGGCCGGGGCGACCTCGCGGCCGGCCTCGCCCGCTTCGGTGGCAGCGGTGACAACGGCGGCGGCCACCGCCGGCGCGACCCGGAAGTCGAAGATGCGAGGCACGATGTAGTCGGCGTGAAGCTCGTCGGGCCTCACCATGCCGGCGAGGGCGTGGGCGGCGTAGAGCAGTGTGCGCAGCCGGATATTTCGTGCCCGGCAGTCGAGCAGGCCGCGGAAGACGCCGGGGAAGACGAGCGAAACGTCCATGGTGTTCGGGTAGTCCGAGCGGCCCGTCGCGACGACCTTGGCGCCGGCCGCCCGCGCCGCTGCCGGGTTGATCTCCGGCTCGGGCACCGCGAGGGCAAAGACGACTGGATCGTGCGCCATCTCCCGGATCATGTCGTCGGTGACGATGTCGCCCGTCGAGAGGCCGATGAAGACGTCCGCGCCTTTAAGCATGGTGCGTAGCGAGCCGTGCCGGTGATCCTTGTTCGTCTCTTTGGCCAGGTAGGCTTTGGCCCAGTTCATCCGCTCGGGGCGATAGGGGTAAATCGCGCCGGCGCGGTCGCAGACGACCAGTCGCTTTACCCCGGCCCGTGTCAGCAGGCGAGCGACGCCGATGCCAGCGATGCCGGCGCCGCTGATGACGACACTGATCTCGTCCAGCTTCTTGTCGACGACCTTGAGCGCGTTGATCAACCCCCCAAGGACGAGGACGGCAGTGCCGTGGTGCTGGTTGGAGAAGACGGGGATGTCGGCCGCTTTCTCCAGGTGGTCGGCGATGGTGAAGGCGCGGGGCGAAGAGATGTCGTCGATGCAAATAGCGCCGAAGGTGGGCGTGATCGCGGTGCCGGTCTCGATGATCAATTCGGGGTCGTGGGTGCTGAGGCAGATCGGGAAGGCGTCGATGCCGGCGAAGGTCTTGAAGATGACGCTCTTGCCCTCGGCGATCGGGATCGCTGCCTCGGGCGGCCCGCCTTCGCGCCCAAAGAGGTCCGAGCCGTCGGTCAGGATAGCCACGGTGTTGCCGCGGCAGGTCAAGTCGAAGGACGCGAGCGGGTCCTGGCTGATCGCCAGGCACGACTCGGCGACGCCAGGTGTGTAGATCAGCGACAGGATCGCCCGGTCGCGGATCGGCACCTTGCTATGCACGCCGATCATCCCGCGATAGCGGCGGCGGTAGCTGAGCCCCTCGTCTTGTCCATCGACTCCGTTAAATGCGCCCAAGCTGGTTCCTCACCGCCATGCAGCGCCCTCGACCCCGCGGATGATGGTGGAATGTACCACGCGGCCCTGGCCGGTGGAACAAACGGTGTCAACCTGGCGGTTTATCGCGAGCGCTTGACGAATCCGGATGCGTCCGCTATCCTGTCGCTACAACGTTTTAGCAACCAGGATGAACGTTTTAGCGTGGCGGTGTTCCGATCAAGACGCCGCCGCTCCGCGGAGCGGGCGAATGCCCAGCTTGAAGGCGATTGCGGAACACGCCAACACGTCGGTCACCACCGTGTCGCTGGTGCTGAACGGACGCGACGGTCCGTTGCGCATCTCGGCGGCAACCCGCCAGCGTGTCCTCGACGCCGCCCAATCGTTGGGCTACACCCCGAATATCGTCGCCCGGCGGCTGCGCTCGGTGGGCAACGAACGCCCGTCACTCACCATCGGCGTCGTGCTCCCGTTCGATGAGCGCCTCGTCGTCTCGGTGCGCGCGGCCGGCATCGTCCGTCAAACCCTCGACGCCTGGGCACGCGACGAAGGGATCGGTTCCCCCGACGTCCTGATCGAGACCTATTCGGGCGGCCATCTCGACGAGGTCCCGTCGCTGGCCGGCAACACCCGCTACAACGGCGTGATCCTGCTCAACACGCTCCCGGCCGACGATCAATTCTTGGCAGCGGCCGGGCCGCTACCGGTGCCGCTTGTCCTGATCCAACGCAGCGTCGACGGCCATAGCTGGGTGAACAGTGATAACCGCGCGATGGGACGCGCGATCGCCGAACATCTGCTGTCGCTGGGCCACCGGCGATTTGCGGTCGTGAAAGCGAGCGTCGCATCGGCGGCACAGGAAGCGCGCGTGGACGGTTTTGCCTGCCGGCTGCGAGAGGACGGCCTCGACCTTGCGGCCGCGTCGATCGTCAGCGGCGCATTTTCTGAGTCCGGTGGGCATGAGGCGACCAGGCGCCTCCTCCATGGCCTTGCCGATAGCGGCGACAGCGTGCCGTCGGCGCTCTTCGTGCCGACCGACCTGATGGCGGTCGGCGCCCTCCACGCGCTCAAAGAAGCCGGCCTTGGCGTGCCGGCGGACGTCGCGGTGGTGGGGTACGACAACGAACCGGTCGCGTCATTTACCGACCCCCCACTCACCACCGTCGATGCCGCGATCGCGGAAAGCGCCGATGCCGCAACCAAGATGCTGCTCGCCCTGATCCACAACTACGCGGGGGCGCCGATGACCAAGCGGCAAGACGCCCGCCTGATCGTTCGCGCCTCCTGTGGAGCGCGCGCAAACGTGGCCCAAGGAAGGTCGAACCATGGCGACCATCGTACGTAACGCATCGACGCCGTCGTACCGACGACGCGACCGAGCGCTGGCGCGGCGCATCTGGCGCGAGCGCTGGATGTACCTCTTCATCTTGCCCGGTTTCCTCTACTTCGTCGTCTTCGAGTATCTGCCGCAGCTTGGCGCCATCATCGCCTTTCAGGACTACTCCCCGTTCCTCGGATTTGGCGGCAGTCCTTGGGTCGGCCTCGAGAACTTCCGCCGCCTCTTGACCGATCCCGACTTCGCGATCGCCCTGCGGAATACGCTGACCATCAGCTTCTTGCAGATCGTCCTCTTCTTCCCGGCGCCAATCGTTCTGGCTTTGCTGCTGAACAGCCTCCTCTCAGAGCCGATCAAGCGGTTGTTGCAGAGCGTGCTCTACCTGCCGCACTTCATCAGTTGGGTGATCATCATCGCCCTCTGGCAGCAAGTCCTGGGCGGGGCCGGCTTCCTCAATCAGCTCCTGCGCAACCAGGGGTTGGACACCGTCAACATCATGTCCAACTCCGACATCTTTCAGCCGCTCGTGGTGGCGCAATTGATCTGGAAGGAGGCTGGTTGGGGCACGATCATCTTTCTCGCCGCCCTGTCCAAGATCGACCCAACCCTGTACGAGGCAGCCGTGATCGACGGCGCCGGCGGTTGGCGCCGACTGCGCGACGTGACGTTGCCGGGCATCCGGCCGGTCATCTTCCTCCTGCTGATCCTGCAGCTCGGCACCCTGCTCTCCACCGGATTCATCCAGTTCTACCTCCAGCGCAACGCCGTCGGCGCCCAGGCGTCCGAGGTGCTCGACACTTTCACCTACTTCCGCGGCGTGCAGGGGGGCGACTGGGGCTTCGCGACGGCCGTCGGTCTGGTCAAAGGGGTCGTCGGCACCTGCATGGTGCTGGCGGCGAACAAGCTGGCCAAGCACTTCGGCGAGGAAGGGGTCTACTAATTGCGACGACGATGACGCCGGTCCGGTCCGTGTCGCGGTCGGCCAACGCGCGGCGGCGGGCGCGTCCGGCCGGGATGCCGCCCTGGATGGATCCGCCGCATCCCCTGGTCCGGATCGGCAAGGCGGTGCTCCTGACGCTGATAGCCATCACCATGCTCTTCCCCTTCGTCTACGTGGTGGCGGTGAGCTTCTCCTCCTACAAAGACGTCCTCGGCGGCGGACTCATCCTCTTCCCGGCGAACCCGACGCTCGATGCCTATCGAACGATTCTGGCCGGGGACATCGTCGTCCGCGCGCTGCAAGTGAGCATCGGGCTGACGTTGGTGGGCACCGCGGTCAACATGCTGATGACGGTGACGCTCGCCTATGGCCTGAGCCGGCCGGGCGTCCCCGGCAGCCGGTTCGTCTTGCTGCTGGTTCTCTTCTCCATGCTCTTCAGCCCCGGCCTGATCCCCAACTACCTGTTGGTCAGGGAACTCGGATTGATCGACTCCTACAGCGCCCTGATCCTGCCCGGCGCCATCAGCGCCTTCAACCTCCTGGTGATGCGCAACTTCTTCATGAACCTACCGCAGGACCTGCTGGACAGCGCCCGGGTCGACGGCGCCAGCGACATTCGGGTGTTGTGGAACATCACCCTGCCGCTGTCGCGAGCGGTGCTTGCCGCCATTTCGCTCTTCTACGCGGTGGCTCACTGGAACATGTTCTTTAACGCGATTCTCTACCTCAACGACCCCGCCAAATGGCCGATCCAGGTCGTGCTGAATCAGTACGTCTTGCAAGGGAGCTTGCTCGCGGGGTCCGATCTCGGCATCGCTGGCGCTCCGCCGCCACCGCCGCAGACGATCCAGATGGCGGTGGTCGTCATCGCCACGGTGCCGATTCTGCTCATTTATCCGTTCCTGCAGAAGTACTTCACCAAGGGAGTCCTGACTGGCGCGATCAAGGGCTGATCGCCGCGCAGCACGCAGAAGGAGGAGATCATGTCCACGAACGACCCGGCCGCTGGGATGCACGGCGCGGAAGCGCCGTACCACTTCACCCGGACCTTGCAGACATTGCCGCCGGTCGACGTGCTGGTCGCGGGCGGCGGCATGGCTGGCTTCTCGGCCGCCGTCGCGGCGGCGCAACAAGGCGCGACGGTCATGCTTGTGGAGCAACACGCCGACCTCGGCGGGACGGCGACCACCGCCGGTACCGCTGCCTTCTGCGGCGAAACCACCGGCCAGGGCGCGGTCTTCGACGCTGTCGTGCGCGAGCTCGAGCGGCTGGACGCGATCGCCGCCTACCGGCCGTATGCGGAACGGGAGGCGCGGCCCTTCGACCACGAAGTGCTGAAGATCGTCCTCCAGGAACAGGCGCTCGCCGCCGGCGTGGATCTCTGGGTCCACACGCGCGCGGTCGACGTCGATTGCCGCGACGGCCGCATCGACGGCGTGATTCTCCATAGCAAGAGCGGCCTGCAGGCGGTGCGGCCGCGAGTCGTCATCGACTGCACCGGCGACGGCGACGTCACGCATTTGGCGGGCATGCCTACGGCCAAGGGTCGCGAGAGTGACGGCGCCCAACTGCCGATGGCGATCAACTTCTTCATGCGCAACGCCGGCCGCGAGGTCCGGCAGGAGCTGCCCGCCGCGCCTACGGCGCCCGGTGGCGCGTTGCGCGTCTACGAAACGGCGGAAGAGATGCCGATGCTCTCCGTCTGGCCCCAGGGCGACGGCAAAGTCGGGCTGAAGCTGAAGATCGTGGGGTACGACGCGATCGATGGGGCGTCGCTGACCGCGGCGGAGGTCTATGCTCGCCGCCTGATGTGGAGCATGATCCACCATATCCAGCGCCACGAGTACCGGAACCACGACCTCTCGCACTACAAGTTCGACTACATCTCGCCCCGCATCGGCATCCGGGAGGGCCGCCGGGCGGTCGGCGAGTACGTCCTCACCGTGGATGACCTACGCGCCGGCCGCACCTTCGAGGACGGCATCGCGCTGGGCGTCTTCTATCTCGACTGCATGGACCCCATCTCCGACAAGCGGCTCTATCAGATCAATTGGGACGAACGACACGTGCCGCCGTACCACGTTCCCTATCGCTCGCTGGTCCCTATGGGGAGCCGGAACCTGCTGGTGGCGGGGCGCTGCCTGTCGGCCGACCAGCTTGCGCTCTCGTCGGCACGGGTGATGACCACGGCCAGCATGATGGGGCAGGCGGCGGGCATCGCCGCGGTCTGGTCGGCGGGTGAGCGCCCGGTTGGCGATGTTGACGTGCCGTCCCTGCGCCGGGAGTTGGCGAATCGCGGCGCGATCCTCGACCCTGCATCGGGCGGGCAAGCCGCGATCAAAAGGGAGGAGGCGTTGAGCACGCACTAACCCTCAACAGAACGTTCCAATCCTTTGTGCCAACGAGCAAACGGAGGTGGAAAACCATGAGCGGACAGCGGGACCACCTGACGAAGAACGACGGGCACGCCATGTACCAACCACAGACCTCGAAGCGGTATAGCCGCAGGCACGTGCTGCAGACGGCGCTGGGAGCGGCGAGCGCCGCGGGCGTCCTGGCGCCGGGCCTGCATCGTGGAGCGCTCGCGACGCAGGCGACTCCTCAAATGGGCGATCTGGTCGCGGGCGTCGACTATTTCCCATCGCCGGCGCCGGGTGTGCCGGTGGCCTATGTGCGCGTGCCTCCCTCCTACACGACGGTCAACGAGACGCCCGGCCGGGGCGGAACCGTAACCATCTTCACCATCTCGTACTTCCCGCCCGTACCATCCCGCGACGACAATTCCTATTGGCAGGAATTGGAGAGCCGTCTCGGCGTCACCATCGAGATGACGCCCATCCCCGCGAACGCCTACGACCAGCGTTTTGCGACGATGGCCGCCAGCGGCGACTTCGCGGACATGACCAACCTTCCCGGCCCTCGGCCCGCCCACTTGCAAGCCATCGAGCAAGGTGCCTTCACCGACCTCACGTCGTACTTGACCGGCGATGCGTTGCAGGACTACCCGAACCTCGCGTTGCTCCCGCCGCAGGTGTGGGCAAACTCGGCGATCAACGGCAAGGTCTACGGCGTGCCCCGACCGCTCCCGCTCGTCGATTCCTCCCTCGCCATCCGCAAGGACTGGGCAGAGCAGTACGAGCTGTGGTCGCCGACGAACGCGGACGAGTTCCAACAGGTATTGGTGAACTTCACCGAGAACGACCCCGACGGCAACGGCAGCGCCGACACCTGGGGCATTGCGGCCGCGGAATACGGGATGGGATACATCCAGCAGATCTTTCGCGCTCCGAACAACTGGCGACTCAACGACGACGGCTCGCTGACGCACATGATCGAGACGGAGGAGTTCCGCGCCGCCATCGAGTATGCCCACGGTCTGTTCGACGCCGGCGTCTTCCATCCCGATGCGGCGACCATGGCAGGCAGCGAAATGGAACAGGCGATCGCCGGCGGGGTGATCGGCGCGTACACCGCCGGGATGCAGGGGTTGTGGCCGGCGGGCAAGGTCTGGGACCAGTTCGCCACTGTCCATCCCGATCTGGGCAACCCGGTGGAGCGGATCGTCCATCTGGTCGCGCCCGGCCACGACGGCGGCGCGGGCGCCCAACCGACCGCCCCGGGCTTCTTCGGCATCGCCGCGATTCCTGCCAGTGTGGGGCAGGACGAAAAGCGCGTCCGCGAGCTGCTTCGCATCCTCGATTGGTGGGCCGCGCCGTTCGGCAGCGAAGAGTGGCGGTTCAAGAACTACGGCCTCGAAGGCGTGCATCACGACGTCGGCGAGGATGGTTCGCTGGTCAAGACCGAGCAAGGCAATCTGGAGATCGGGGACTTCTGGCATCTGGCGTCGGGCGAACGGGAGTACATCTCGTCGACGTCCGGCGGCGCCAAGTACATGCAGGACGTCACGGCGGAGATGCTGGCGATCGGCGTCGACGATCCGACGATGGGCTTATACCCCGAGGCGGTCGGCGAACACGGCGCCGAGCTGGAGCAGTTCCTCATCGACCAGCAGATCGCGATCATTTCCGGCCGCTCGCCGCTGGATGCGCTCACCGAGATGATCGACGGCTGGGAGAGTCGCGGCGGCGATCAGATTCGCGCCGAGTACGAAGCAGGGCTGGCGGCACGATAACCGGGTGATAGTCGTTGCGATGGGGCAGTGAGGGGAAACGATGCTCTGGCAGTTCGGACCGACGACCACGATCGTGATTGGAGCGGGGGCTGCCCCACCGGTGCAACGGGCCGCGACATACCTCCGTGCCGAGATTGCCCAGCGGACCGGCTGGCGCTGGGCAATCGAATATGGCGGCGAGGCGAGACCCAACGCGATCGTACTCGGCATTCGCGGCGACGACGCGCCGTCGTCGGCATCACCCCTCACGCCGATCTATCCCGAGGAGATCACCCTCGCGACGGTGCCTGACCCCAACGGCCCGACCGTGTATGCATTGGCCGGAGGACCGAGCGTGGCGCTGGCGGCCACCGGTCGCCTCGCTCGGTCCCTGGACCTGAGGTCGGCACACGCGGGTGTGCCGGCCTTGTCGCTGCGCGAGCGCCCCGCCTATCCGGTCCGGGGCCACACCTTCGCCAACCACAAGCAAAACACGACCCACGACAAGTGGGATTGGGATCACTGGGAAACGTACCTCACGGAACTCGCCGCCTGGGGAAGCAATATCGCCGTCGTCTACCCCCTCCATCCCGCGCGCTGGAAAGGCGCGCTCCCGTTCGATGATCCACCCTGGTTCGATATGCCGGCGCGGCAGGCTGAGTACGAGCGCCAGATCGGGATCCAGACGCGCATCCCCGGCCTCTGTGGCGAGTTGGGCATGCGCTACGGCGTCTGGCTGCCCTCGAACGACATCTTCCCCGAAGAGGTGGTTCGCCAGCCGGAGCTCACCAAATACAACGGCTGGTACGTCTGTCCCAACATCCCCGAAGCGCGCGCGCGTATCCGCGCCGTCCGCGAGCACATCTTCGCGATGCTGCCCAACGTCGACGTCCTCTTCATCCCGTCGAAGGACGACGGCGGATGCCACGGCTGCGAGCAATGCACGCCCTGGTTGCCGGTCTATCTTGAGCTCGTCCAGGAGCAAATCGCACAGGCCCGCCGGTATCACCCGCACTGCCGGGTGTGGCTGACTCAGCAAGGCTTGTCGGCGAGTGAAACGTGGGAACTCCTCGCATGGATCGACCGCGAGCGCCCCGGGTGGCTGGAAGGACTCGCCGTCGGTCCGCAAAGTGAGGCGATGACCTTCGACGAGCCGTCCGGCGACGCTGGGGTGCTTTCGCTCCAGGAGTATCGTCGCGGCGAGCGCTTCGTCGGCACGCCGGGTCGCCCGCGGGCTGCATTGCCTGCCGAGTATCGTTTGGTTCTGTACCCGGACGAAACCCACACCTTCCGTTGCCAGTATCCGGTTTTCGGCATGGATCCGGCTGTGCAACTGGTCTGGGATCGCCAGAACGGTCCGTCGCCCCGGGCGCGGGAAATGGCGACGATCCATGCCGCCACCGCGCCGTTCAGTGACGGATCGGCGCCCTATTGCGAAGGCGACACCGACGACCTCAATAAACACGTCTGGTCCGCGCGCGATTGGGATCCCGCGCTGTCCGGCGAGCAGATCGCGCTCGAGTACGCGCGTTGGTACTTCGGAGCAGACGTTGCCCATGACGCCGCGGCGATTCTGTTGGGGACAGAAGCGGTGCTCAACGCGCCGCTGTATGGCAACTCCGCCGTGCCAGAGTTGCGGGCAATGGTCGCGGACTGCGAGGGACGGGAACCGACATTGATCGAGAATTGGCGGTGGCTCAATCTGCGCCTTGGCGTCTTGATGTTGGACCACATCCAGCGCGTCGTCGAGCGCGATCGTCGCCTGGCCGCCGAGGTACGGTACCGCGTGGCCAGCTGGCAGCACGCGGCGAACCCGCTGCCGGGCCTCCGGGCCAGCATTGCCTCCATCGAGCAACGCTTCGCGGAGACGGACGGCCTCCTGCGCGAGATCGTCGCGACGCGCGACCGCCTCTTCGCCCGTCATAAGCTAGCGGTACGTGGCGTGGCTGCTCTTCAAAACAGCTACATGCGTTTCGATATACTCATCGCGCGGTGGCGTGAGGTCGTTGTCCGCGTGGAACGCGGCGAATTGGCATCCTACCCCGATCGCCACGCGGCGTTGACCAAGCCGCTGCGGGACGCCGAGGTGAGCGTCATTGACGCGATGCGCGGCATCGCGTTGGTCGATCACATACAGGAGTTTGCCTGGGAGCAGGGAGCGACCACGTGGAGCTGATGCGAACCGTCCACGAATTGGAGGTGCGCAGCGACCGCGCCGTCGGCAACCCCTTCGCCGATGTCGCCGTCGACGCGACCTTCACCAATGAACGTGGAGACGAACACACGGTCCCGGCATTCTACGACGGCGATGGCCGCTGGCGCGTGCGCTTCAGTCCGGATGCGCCGGGGCGCTGGTCGTATCACGTGCATTCCCGACCAAGCGGGTATGGCTTCGAGCAATCGGGAACGTTCGCGGTCGAGGAGGCGAAGACGCGCGGCTACCTGACGGCGACGCCGGGCCGCGCCTGGGGCTTCCACGTCGAGTCGGGCGAACCGGTCTTCATCCTCGGCGACACGGTCTACAACCTCTTCGGCATGGCGCACTGCGGCATCGACGTCGCGCCCTTCCTCCGCCGCCGCGCCGCCCAGGGTTTTAACCTCCTGCGCGTACGCCTCCCGGTCAGCCCCTTCCACCCGCCGGACGGGTACAACCAATGGCAAACCCGCGGGACCTGGCCGTGGGGCGGCAGCGAGCAGGCGCCGCGCTTCGACCGCTTCAACCTCGACTATTTCCGGACAGTCGACCGCGTCGTCCACCTCGCCGAAGATCTCGGCCTCGGCCTCGAAATGATCATGGAGGCGTGGGGCTTCGAGTTTCCGTTCAACAGCCGGCAGATCTTCGTCCCCGAGTGGGAGGAACTCTGGTTGCGGTACCTCATTGCCCGCTACGACGCCTATTCGTGCGTCTGGATTTGGACGCCGATGAATGAGTACGAGTACTACCCCAATGGAGATTGGCACTACAAGCCGGTGGCGAGCCGGTGGGCGATGCGGATCGCCCGCTGGATCAAAGGCGTGGCGCCGCATGGCCATATCGTCGCCATGCACAACGGCCCACGCGAGCCGGCGTTCGCCACCCGCTTCGCCGCCGATCCGGACGCCATCGACGCGATCATGTTTCAGGAGTGGGGCTCGCGTGGCGCCGAGGACGGTTGGCTGGCGGCCGGCATCGAGGAACAGATCGACCGCGGCTTGGCCGGGTGGAGCGGGTCCGCTGTCTTCGCCGAGTACGGGTACGAGCGGAATCCGGACCTGCCGCTGCTGATGCCCAGCCACGAATGGTGCAATGCCGAGCACACCCGGCGGGGCGCCTGGCGCGGCGCCTTCCGCGGTTTGGGCGTGGTCCACGGCTTCGAGAATAGCTGGGGGCCGTTCGCGGTGCTTGATCGGGACCAAGCCGGTCTGCCGTATCTCCTGCACCCGCGGCGTTTTTTCACCGAGGTGCTGCCGTTCCACCGCCTCCGTCCACTCCAGCGGCTGGCAACCGGACATCTGCCGGATTCCGGTCACGATGCGTCCGTACTGGCGAGCGAGGTGGGCGACCTCGTTGCGGTCTATTTTCCAACGGGGGGCGCGGTCGAGATCACGTTGCCGCGCCACACGACGTATCGAGCAGTCTGGTTCGATCCCCGGACCGGGGAGACGCACGAGGCGTCGCCGTTGGCGGGAGGCGATCTTGTTCAGGTGGCAACGCCGGTCGGCGGTGAATCCTCCGCGGACGATTGGGTGCTGGCGCTGTCGGCGCCATCGCCCGTATGATGCCGCGAGCATGGTGGGACCCGTGGTTGATGTCCCGCCCCGGCGCTGAGGAGACTGACGATGGCATTCTGCCCCGATTGCGGCACCGAGAACGACGACAACGCCCGGTTCTGCAAGAGCTGCGGCCGCCAGATGACGGACGTCGCCGACGCCCGCGCGGTGATGGATCCCTCCGTTGGCGTGGCCCAGGCTGACGAAGAAGGCCGTATGATCGCCGACGACGGCCTGCCGGTCGGTGAGGACCTCGACGGCGAGCAGGGCGGCGAGCGCCTGCTGTGGCGCGGCCGGCCGAGCAAGGTCTTCTCGCCCCTCAAGGCGCTGACGAACCGCTACAAAGTCACCAGCGAACGCATGATGTTCGAACACGGCTTCGTTGGCCGCCGCACGGAAGAGATCGATCTCTATCGCGTCCACGACGTCTCGGTGAAGCAAAACGTCGTCGAGCGCATCTTCGGCTTCGGCGACATCCTCGTCGAGACGGGGGATGCGACCGCGCCCAATATCACCCTGATCAACGTCGTCGATCCGGATCGCGTCAAGGATCTGCTGCGCCAGGCGTCGCGCATCGAGCGCCAGCGGCGCCGCGTCCTCGTCCGCGAGGAGTTCTAGCCGTAGGGCGGAAGACGGAAGGCGGAAGGCGGTTGACATCGCCTATTCCGTTCCCGTCTTCCGTCTTCTGTCTTCCGCCTCCGTTCGCGTTACCTTCCTCCGACTGCCACGTTTACCTTTTCGACAACGGGTGAGCGGGCGATGGGGAGGGGCATGGCGAGTTCGGCAGTGTTTGATCGGTCGCGCTGGCGGGCGGTGGAGCGCGGCGACGGAGAGCCGGACGCGGTCCTCGTGGCGCGGGCGCAGCACGATCCGCGCGCGTTCGCTCCCTTGTACGAACGGTACGTCGATCAGATCTACCGGTACTGCGCCGTGCGGCTGCCTGGTCCGCCCGAGGCCGAGGACGCCACGGCAACCACCTTTTCCCAGGCGCTCTCGGCATTGCCACGATTCCAGGACCGCGACGATTCGTTTCGCCGCTGGCTCTTCTCAATTGCCCACAACGTCGTCGCGTCGAGCTACCGGGGACGCATTGAGCACCGGTCGCTCGACGATGCTTGGGCCGTGCCGGACGAGGCCGCCACGCCGGAGGCCGCGGCGGTGGATGCGTTCGAGGTCGCGAGGGTGCGGGCAGCACTGGTGTTGCTGCCGGAGGCGCAGCGCCGGGTTGTCGAGCTGCGCCTTGCAGGGCTGAGCGGGCAGGAGATCGCCGACGTGCTCGGCCGCAGTCATGCCGCCGTGAAAATGTTGCAACTGCGGGCGGTCGATCGCCTTCGCGATTTGCTAGCCCCTGTAGAAATCGAAGGTGGGGAAACCCGATGACGCACGATGATTCGCTGGCGTCTGAGCGGCTTAATCGCTCCTGGAACGCACTCAACGCGGGCCGCGATCCGGGCACGGACGCGACCGGCCGCACGCGGTTCATTGGTGAGATGCAGGCAAGTGGACCGGCGGCGCCGTCGCGGGCGGCGCGGTCGCGCATCTGGCAGGCCGCGCTGGCGCGTTCCGCGGAGGAAGGGAAGTCGATGTCTGAGATGGATGCGATGCCGCCGTCCTTCGCGGCGCTGGCGCCGGTGGAACCGGACGGAAAGCGAGTGCGGGCATGGCGCCCGGCCCTGGAGTTTGCCGCGGCGGCGGCGTTGATCCTAGCGGTCGTCGGTGGATTCTTCGCGGGCGACCGGTTCTTGTCCGATGGCGAGGGTGGACGGTTTGCGGCGGTCGCGTCGCCGGAGGCGGCGGAGGGGTTGCCACCCCTCGGCGGTGGCGGCGCGAGCATGTCGCTCCCAGAATCCGATGCCGAAGCCGACGGGCCACTGGCCTTGTCGCTGTGGCGTCTGACTGTCGATGCAGGTGTTGAGTGGACGACGCCAGACGACCTGATGCCGCATCTGTGGGGTGTGCAGGGGGACATTGAGATTCGGCCCGTCGCCATCGACGAATGGAGTCGTATTGGCAGGAATCATAGCCATGGCTCGGACGGTCCGGTTGCGCTCCGCAATCAGGGGAGCGATTCGGCGGTCGTCGATCTCTTTCTCCTCGGCTATGGCGACGACGTGTCGAATCCTGCGTTTCCCGCCGGCATCGGCGCGAATGAGCTCGCGGGAGGCTTCGCCATCCCACTGGAAGGGGGAGAAGCCTTTTTGTCCAATGAAACCCTACAGGTCAATGGCGGGAGTTCCGGTGTGGCGACCATCGAACGCGACACTGGGCGTGACGGTGTGGCGGTCATCGTCGTCGAGCAAGGGCAGGTTGAACTCAACGTCGTGGCGGGTTCGGCCGTCACTCGGCCGCGGGGCGACGATGGCACGCTCTTGCCGGCCGACGGCTCGATCCCGGCCGGCACGCCGGTGACGATGCTGGCCGGCGATTCCGCCGTCATCCACTTTGGCGCGGCATTTCGCATGGAATCGTCGACGGCGTCGGTCGTGACGCTGGTCACCATCGAGCAGAACACCGCCCGAGCGCAGGGATTGCAGGGCAACGTTGAGAAACAGGCGACGGGCGGTGCATTCCCGGCCACAGTCACGTCGATGGTGCAACAGCAGGTTACGGCGGACATTCCGTCCCCGGAGGAATGCACCATCGCACCGAGGAGCGTCGAATCGCTCGAACGGCTCATGGCAATGCCGATCGCGGGCACGCCAGATGCCTTCCGGTTCCAGCCAGGCGACGGCGAACCGGCCGATGCCGAGACAGTGCTGGCAATCACCGCCACGATGCGGGAGGTTGCCGCGTGCTACAACGCGGGCGATGCCCTTCGGACGTATGCGCTCTACACCGACGCCGCACTTCAGCCGGCGCTGCAACCAGGTGACGTCGAACGGGCGCGTCGCGGCGAACCGCCTTCGGGGAACCTCAACACGCCGATGCCACTCGTCGAGGACGTTCGCCTCCAGCCGGACGGCCGCGTCACGGCCAAGGTCGACTTCAACGGCGAGAAAACCCTGATCGTCTTCGTCCGATCAGATGACGGCGAGCGCTGGCTGATCGACCTCTTCAACGATCAGGTGTCGTTCGAGGACGCGCCGACGGCAACACCTGTCCCGTGATCCAGGATGCTCCCGCGACCAGCTTCGTTCCTCGCGGCACGCGAGTTGCGGGCTGAGTGCCTGCCGTGTGCTGCCATCTGGGCAACGTAGCGGCGTTTCGCATTCGTCCGATTCGGCCACGACGAGGGAGGGTTCCAATGAATCTTGGAAAGCGGTTGGCGGTGTTGATCGGTATCGCGGCGTTATTCGGCGTCGTGGCGTATGGGGGCGGGCCAAGACTCCTGGCGCAAGAGGCGTCGCCGGCCGCGGAGGTTGCCGGCCATCCGATTCATATCCACTCGGGGAGTTGCGGCGATAATCTCGGTGAGGTTGTCGTACCGCTGACCGATGTCACGGACCCGGCAGGGGACGTCGTCGGTCAGGCGACCGGCATCGTTGCGGCAACCTCGTTCACGACGGTGCCGTTGGCGCTCGACGCCATCCTGGCAGAGCCTCATGCCATCAACGCGCACGAAAGCGCGACGAACATCGGCAACTATATCGCCTGTGGCGACCTTGGCGGTGTCCTTAATGACCAGGGCGCGTTGGTTGTCGGTCTCGGCGAACAGAACGATTCTGGTTTCTCCGGCATCGCGTTTCTCGTCCCGAACGCCGCCGACCCAACGCAGACCGACATCTCGGTCTTCCTCGCTGAAGGATTGTTCGGCACTGGCATCTCGTAGGAACGACAAAAGCGGGCGGCATGCTGAACGCCATGCGCTAGAAGAACGGGAGGTGACGACATCGTCACCTCCCGTTTCGCAATGTCTCGCGGTTGACTTGCGGCTCAGTGCTGCTAAGCTGGTCGTGGTTATGCTTCGTGAACGATTGACGCGGATAGCGTCGTAGGTCGTTGCCATGGCGATTCCTCGACAGACGTCGATTGACGTCGCGGCTCGGTCGCGAAAGGCGGCGCCGAGTCGACCGTCGTTGCCGGCCAATGAGCGGATGCCAGACGACGTGGCGGCCGGCGCGTGGCATCCGCGGCCGGCGCGCGCTCATGCTGGGTTGGCGGCGGCCGCGGTCGTTGCGCTGCAGCGCACGATTGGCAATCGAGCGACCGGGCGCCTGCTCACAC
>JBOGUE010000387.1:0-3677 GCA_050695955.1 Thermomicrobiales bacterium
GTCCCGATCCCGTGCGTCCTGGCCCGGACCGTTATCGCGTCTTCGCCGATGAAGCGGGCCGGCCGATATGGCCGCTGATTGGGCAACTCTACGCCTACGGTTGGGATCCCGACTCGAAGCGGCCGCAGGTCGATCTCGTCTTGGCAGTCGCACGGGACTACGATCTGCCGCCCATCGGCGTCGAGGCCGCCATCCTCTACTACCAGGAACATCGGGGCGAAATCAACACCATGCTGAACCTCGCCGACGCCGAGCGGCCCTAAGGTGGCACTCCGGTACTACCTCGACGAGGACATGGCCTACCCGCTGACAATAGCCCTGCGCACGATCGGCTTTGACGCCGAGGCGGTGAAAGATCACGCTGCCTTTCGCTGGTCCGATGCCCACCAACTCTCATTAGCTGTCGACCTCGAACGGACGGTGATCACTCACAACTCAAAGGACTTCCGAATCATGCACGAAACCCTTGCGTTGTGGTCGCGCCGGTGGGACGTCATTGGGGCGACCAGGCATCGAGGCATCCTCGTCTTGCCCCAACTCCTGGTTCCTGAACTTGTGCCACTCATCGAAGACTTTGCGAGCGGATGGGACGACATTGATAACAGACTGTTCGAATGGGATCGACGAAGAGGATGGCGCGAACCTGTCTAACCGTTGCGCTAACCGTCATACTAGACTCGACGACCGAGAATCCCGCCTCCCGCACAGTGAACGGGCCACCAGTCGCCCCTGGGAGAAGCATCATGCCACAGCAGGCGGAGCAGTGGACGTACCAGCAGGTGCTCGACCACTTCAACGAGGTCAAGAGCGAGCAGACGGCGACGATCCTGGGGCGTCGTAACCCGGGGGTCACCATCCTTGGCGTGCGGTTTGGCGACATCGACAAGGTTGCGAAGCGGATCAAGCGCGACTCGGATTTGGCCCGGCGCCTCTGGGAATCGGGGATCTTCGAGGCGCGCATCGTGGCCGTGCGGGTCCTCGATCCGGCGAGTCTGACCGAGGAAGAGATCGACCGCTGGGTCGAGGAGATCGACTATCCGACCTTGGCCGACGAGTTCGCGGGTATGGTTTACCAGACTCCGTTCGCTGAGGCCAAGCGCGAGACCTGGACGCGCAGCCCGCGGGAGTTCGTGCGCCGCGCCGGGTTCCACCTCGTCTACAGCTTCGCCGCCGACCCTAAGAGTGATGTGCCGGACCGCCGATTCCGCGCCTTTCTCGAACAGATCCGGGCCGAGATTCACGACTCGCCAAACTGGTCGCGCGAAGTGATGAATATGGTCCCGATCGCCATCGGCAAGCGCGGCGAGGCCCTCTTCGGGCCGGCGCTGGAGGCGGCGACGGCGTACGGCACGGTCGACGTCTTCCACGGCGACAAGACCAACTGCAAGGTCTGGGACGCTGCCGCGGCGCTGGCGGATCCGCGGACAAAGGTGAAAGCGCCAGCGTGAGTGCCGATTGCTCAGTACCGAGTGCCCAGACGGTTGCGAGGGATCGCTGCCGTTCATGGCAGTTCAGTTGGGATGGAACAACGACGCTCGGAGATCGACTGGGCACTGGGCACTGGGCACTCGGCGCTGGGCACTCTTGACGGCTGAGAGCTCGTGATGAAGACGTTGCTGATTTTGCGGCATGCGAAGACGCGGGCGGATGCGCCCCACGGGGATTGGGAGCGGCGGTTGACCGAGCGCGGGGAGCGCGACGCGGCAACGATGGGGCGGGTAATCGCGTCGTTGCCGGACGTGCCGGAGGTCATTGTGACGTCGGACGCGGTACGGGCTCGGCAGACGGCCGAGATCGTGGTCGAGACGTCCGGGCTCTCCGCACCGATCACGCTCGATCCTCGCATCTATGCGGCCGAATGGCGGACATTGCTCGTTGTCGTGCGAGGGTTACCGGACGACGCGGGGTGCGTGTTGATCGTCGGGCACAATCCGGGGTTCGAGGAACTTGCAGCGGCGCTGGCAGCAGGCGATGCGGCGATCGATCATCTGCCGACCGCCGGATTGGTCCAGCTCGACTTTGAGATGGAGGCGTGGCGGGCAATTCGGCGGGGAGCCGGGAAGCTGCAGGACATCCATACGCCCAAGGAGCACCGGAGCTAGTCGCCTCGCGCGTCGCCCTTGCCCGGCCGGCACAGGGCGTGGTATCCTGCCGGCGATCTGTACGTACACTCTGCCACGTGCATCCCCAGAATGAGGGCATTATGACCCGCGGCATCGCCTTCTTTAACCAGAAGGGCGGCACGGCCAAGACGACGAGTACGCTCAACGTCGCCGCCGCCCTGGCCGAGCGCGGACGTCGCGTCCTCGCCGTCGACCTCGATCCCCAGGCCAGCCTGACGATGGCGACTGGGATCGACATCGCCAGCCTGGCGCTCTCCGTCTACGACCTCCTGCTCGACGAAGGGCTCGCCGTGGGTGACGTCGTGCGGGCGACGACCATTCCGGGGGTGGACCTGGCGCCATCGCATCCGGATCTCGCCGCCGCCGAACTGGAACTGCTCAACGTGCTAGAGCGGGAGCGGCAGCTCGACTACCGGCTGCGCGCGGCCGACCTTTCCGCCTACGACTACCTGCTCATCGACTCGCCGCCGGCGCTCAACGTGCTCTCGGTGAATATCCTGGTGGCGGTGCGCGAGCTGGTGATCCCGATCGAGCCGCATCCGCTCTCGCTGATGGTACTGAGGCGGCTCTTCGAGACGGTCAATCGCGTGCGGCGGTTGAACCCTGACCTGCGCGTCCTCGGGTTCTTGCCGACGAAGGTCCACCATTCCTCCCGCCTCGCCAGCGACATGCTGACGACATTGGCGGAGCAGTTCCCGGACCTCACCCTGCTGCCGGCGGTGCCGCTCTCGGTGAAGAGCGCTGAGTCGGTGGCAGAGCGGACGAGCATCCTGCACTACATGCCGCGTAGCTCGGTCGCCGCGGCCTATCGCGAGGTCGCCGCGTGGCTGGAGGATCGGGACCCGGCCGGTCCGGCCTCCGTCCGCACGGTCGCCGACCGCGAGGAGATGACGATCCATGTCTAGCGCCAGCCCCGCCGGCGCTGGCGCCTCCACCGCCGCGCCGGCGAATCGCAAGCGCCGCTTCACGGTCGATGCCCTCTTCACGGATCACCGGCCGCAAGCGGTCGGCGTGACCGATCTGGCGACCGCGAAGGAGATTCGGCTCGACCGGATCGAGCCGGATCCGGATCAGCCGCGACGCACCTTCGACGAGGCGAAGCTGGGCGAGTTGGTCGCCAGCATCCGGATCGAGGGGGTGTTGCAGCCGATCGTCGTCCGCTACGACGAGAAGCGGGACATCTACGTCGTCGTCCACGGCGAGCGACGCTGGCGGGCGAGCCGTGAGGTGGGATTGGAGACGATCCCGGCGATCGTGCGGGACGTGCCGGTCGAGCGGCGGTTGATTCAGCAATTGATGGAGAACGTCGTCCGCGACGATTTGAACGCGGTCGACCGCGCCGCCGCGTTGCGCGCCCTGAAGGGGCAACTCGGCGATGCGCCGTGGGATCAGGTGGCTGAGGCGGTCGGCATCCGGCGCAGCCGCCTCTTTCAACTCCTCGGCACCGAGAAGTTGCCCGACTGGATCCAGGAGGACATCCGCGCCGGCCGGTTGAGCGAGAAGCAGAGCCGCGCCCTGCAAAGGTTGCCGCCCGGCTGCCAAACGGCGCTGCGC
>JBOGUE010000388.1:0-3310 GCA_050695955.1 Thermomicrobiales bacterium
CCTTCGAGGCGTTGGCGGAGACCATCGTCCCCGGCGCGGCGGAGGCGGGCGTCGCGCACTACGTCGACGCGCAGTTCGTCGCCAAGAGCCCAAAGTTCATCTTGCGCAGTCTCGATTTCCCGGCTCCCCCCGGCGATTTCTACCGAGGGAGTATCGCCGCGCTGAATGGTCTGAGCCAGACGCGGCACGCCGGCCGCTTCGAGGAGCTGACGGCGGAGCAGCGAGCAGGCCTGCTCGTCGAGTTGATGCAGGGAAATCCGGTCGGCTGGGAAGGTCCGCCCGCCGGATTCTTCTACTTCATCGCCCGGAATGACGCCATCGACGCCTACTACGGCACGCCCGAGGGGTTTGCGCGGCTCGAGATCCCGTATATGGCGCACATCACGCCACCGGAGGGATGGTAGTCATGGCACGTAACCATCGAGGCGAGAAAGTCGACGCCGTCGTCGTCGGGTCCGGCGCGAGCGGCAGTGTCGTGGCAGCCAAGCTGGCGCAAGCCGGCAAGTCGGTCGTCGTGCTCGAGGCCGGTCCGGAACTGAAATTGACCGATCTCTACAGTTCGACGATCTGGGCGCGGCGGCTGAAGTGGGGTGGCCCGCCCGCGCTCACGGGCGGGCCGGACCCGATCGGCGTGGCCGGGAACTCGGGCTGGGGCACCGGCGGCGCGGCACTGCACCACTATGCCGTCTGGCTGCGTCTCCACCCCGAGGACTTCGAGGTCCGCACGCGTTTCGGCGTCGGACTCGACTGGCCGATCGCCTACGACGACCTGCGGCCCTATTACGACCGGATCCAGGAGGAGGCCGGCATCTCGGGCGATGCCGAGGCGGAGGTCTGGCGGCCGGCGGGCGACCCCTATCCGATGCCGCCGCTGAAGCAGTTCAACCAGGCGCGGGTGATCGCCCGGGGGTTCGAGGCGCTGGGGATGCGCACGGCGCCGACTCCGCTGGCGATCAACTCGGAGGAGTACAAGGGGCGCCCCGCCTGCATCTACGATGGTTGGTGCGAGTCCGGGTGCCCGATCGGAGCGCTGGTCAATCCGCTGGCGGTTTACCTGCCGCAGGCGCTGGAGGCCGGCGCCGAGATCCGCCACGACAGCTACGTGACGCGGGTGCTGACGACGGTGGATGGGGCGCGGGCGACCGGCGTCGAGTACGTCGATGCGCAGGGCGTCACCGAGGTGCAAGAAGCCGATGTCGTCGTCCTCGCGGCCTTCGCGATCGAGAATCCGCGCATCCTGCTCAACTCGGCGACCGACAAGCACCAGAACGGGTTGGCCAACGGCAGCGGCGCCGTCGGGAGGTACATGATGGCCCATCCACTTGGCGTGGTCTTCGGTCTCTTCCCCGACGACATGGAGAACTACATGGGCGTGACCGGCGGCCAGATGATCTGCCAGGAGGAGTACGAGAAGGACCCGGCGAAGGGGTACATCGGCGCCGTGTACTGGGGCGCCGGACTGGCGCTGAAGCCAAATGACCTGCTCGGCATCGCCAACGCCCGCCTCGATCTCTTCGGCGCCGATCTGCACCGATTCGTCGAGGACGCGAGCCGCCACCTCGGCATCCTCGGCCTCTTCGCAGAAAACCTGCCCAATGCCGAGAACCGGCTCACGCTGAGCGCGACGACCGACGCCCGCGGCATGCCGCGGGCCGAGCTAATCCATGCCGTCGGGGAGGACGACGTCAAGGCGTACGACGCCGGGATGGCGCGGGGACAGGAGGTGATGACGGCCGCGGGCGCGACTGAGGTCTGGGCCAGCGCCCGCGCCGGCGCTCATATCATGGGCGGCACGATCATGGGCGACGACCCAGCCGCCTCGGTGACAACCAGCTACGGTCAAACCCACGATGTGCCGAACCTCTTCCTCGCCGGGCCGGGGCTCTTCCCGACCAGCGGCGCGGTCAACCCGACCTTCACCATCCACGCCCTCAGCCTGCGCACGGCCGAGTACGTGGCAGCGAACCTTTAATCCGTTGGTCCTCACGCTCGGCCCTCGCTCACTCAAGCGACGTGAGCCAGGGCTGGAGCGAATGAAGCCGCCGAGGAGGTATCGCCCCGTAGTCATGGCCGAACTTGTGGCGTACTGTGTGCGATAGCATAGGAAGGCACAGCGCGAACCACAAGGGAGACGGGCGATGAGCGGACGCTACGCGCTCGGGGTCGATTTTGGCGGCACGAAAGTGCTTTCGGCGGTCGTCGACGTCAAGACCGGCGAGGTCGTCGGCACGGGCAAGAAGAAGACGCGCCCGGCGGACGGTCCAGGCGAACTGATGGCCCGTCTGTTCGACACGGCGGACGACGCGATCAAGGAGGCCGGCCTGGGCGCGACCAGCTTGGAGAGCGTCGCCGGCATCGGCGTCGGTATCGCCGGCCAGGTTGACACGGAGCGAGGCATCCTCCTCGGCGCGCCGAACCTGAGTCAGGCCACGGTCAACCTACCAATGGCTGATCTCCTGACTGAGCGTTACGGCGTGCCCGCCGCCCTGCGCAACGACGTCCAGATCGCCGCGATGGGCGAGGCGGCGTTCGGCGCGGGCAGGGAGGTCGAGGACTTTCTCTGCGTCTTCGTTGGCACCGGCATCGGCGGCGCAATCGTCCGCGACAACAAGCTCGTCGCGGGCGCGGGCGGGACCGCGGGGGAAATCGGCCATCTGGTGATCGACGCCAACGGCCGCCTCTGCGGTTGCGGCGGGCGCGGCCACCTGGAAGCCTATGCCTCCCGCACCGCCATTACGAAAGCGCTCCTGGGTGAGCTGCACCGGGGCCGGGAGTCGATCCTGCGCGATTTGCTGCCCGCGTCGCCGAAGGAGGAGCCCGGTGGCGCCGCCATTCGCTCCGGCATCCTGGCCAAGGCGGTGAGCCAGAAGGACGAACTGGTCATCGAGACGATCACGGAGGCAGGTCAATACCTTGGTCTGGGTCTCGCCTCGGCCATCAATTTGCTTAACCCAACCCGGATCATCCTCGGCGGAGGGGTGATCGAAGCGGTCGACCTTCTCTTCAACGTCGCCGCCACCCGCGCCCGGCGCGAGGCGCTGCCCGCGGCGGCTCGCGACGTCCAGATCGTCAAGGCAGGCCTCGGCGACAACGCGGGTGTCGTCGGCGCCGCACTGCTGGGGGCCATGGCGGCGATGTAGTGTGCCGAGGGGAGTGGGATGGGGCAGACGAGTGTCTCGATCACGGGCGAGCGGTTCCTGATCAATGGGACTCCGACGCACAAGGGCCGGACCCATCGCGGCAGCCGTATCGACGGCCTGCTGATGAACGCGCGCATGGTCCAGGCCATCTTCGACGACGAGAACCCGGA
>JBOGUE010000389.1:0-5541 GCA_050695955.1 Thermomicrobiales bacterium
ACGCCGAGCTGCGCGGCAATGGTGGCGATGCCGACGGCGGCGACGACCGATATCCGGACGCCGGCCAGGATGACCGGCAGCGCCAGCGGCAGTTCCACCATCAGCAACCGCTGGCGGCCCGTCATGCCCATGCCGCGGGCGGCGTCAAGCGTCGGCGCCGGCACATCGTCGATCCCGGCAACCGTGTTGCGCACGATGGCCAGCAAGGAATACATGACGAGGGCGATCACCACGGTCCGGCGCCCGAGACCGGTGTAGGGGATCATGATTGCGAAGAGCGCCAGGCTCGGCACGGTGTAGAGCACCCCGGTCGTGCCGATCACCGGCCCTTCGAGCCAACGGATCCGCGTGATCAGGATCCCGAGCGGAACCCCGATCAGGATCGCGAAGAAACTGGTGAACGCGACCAGTTCGATGTGCTGTTGGGTGAGCTCCCACACCCGGTCGGGGTGCTCACGGAGGTAGTCCATCACCCGACCCTTCGTCCGCAATCGGGATGGACTCCTCGGCGGCAAGCGATTCGCCCAAAACGGCGGCGAGTCCCTGGAACGAGAGATAGCCGGAGCGCGCGCCCGCGTCGTCGGTGATCCAGATTCCGTCCCCGGTGGCTGGTCGTTGTATCCCCACTTCTCGGCTGGCGGCGAGGACCGAAAGCGAGCCGGGAAGGGTCAAGCCATCGACCGTCTCGTCGCGGGGCGCCGGCCCGGCCACTTCAGCGAGGCTGGTGAACTGCAAGTCCCGGAGTCCGCGGTCCTCGCCGATGAACGCGGTCACGAATGGCGCGGCCGGACGACGAAGGAGGTCGGCCGGCGTGCCGTTTTGGACGATGTGCCCGTCGTCCATCAGCACAATGCGATCTCCCAACAGAAAAGCCTCGCTGATGTCGTGCGTGACAAAGACGATTGTCTTGTGTACTTCCGCCTGAATGCGGCGGAGCTCACGCTGAAGTTGCTTGCGCGTGATCGGGTCGACCGCGCCGAACGGCTCGTCCATGAGCACGATGGGCGGGTCGGCTGCCAGCGCTCGCGCCACGCCGATGCGCTGCTGCTGACCGCCGGAGAGCTGGCGCGGGTAGCGATCGGCAAACTGATCCGGGGGAAGGCCGACGAGCGCGAGCAGTTCGCGCGCGCGCAGCCGTCGCTTCTGGCGCGGCCAGCCGAGCAGGCGCGGCACGACCGAGACGTTGTCGGCGACGGTGAAGTGCGGGAAGAGTCCGCCTTGCTGGATCACGTACCCGATACCGCGGCGCAACTCCACGACGTCCATGGAGCGGACATCGCGTCCGTTGACGACGATGCGCCCCTCGGTCGGCGTTTCCAAGTGATTGATCATCCGCATCGTGGTGGTTTTCCCGGAGCCGGACGGGCCGATCAGGACATGGAGTTCACCTGCCCCCACCTCGAAGCTGACATCGTCCACCGCCCGCACTGTTTGCCCGTGGGAAGTGAAGATCTTGGAAACGTGTTCAAGCGTAATCATTGGTCCGGTACCTGCCGCAACGGCGCCCCAACGGATCGCTCCTGGTCGCGGACCAGCAACGTCCCTTCGCGGACCGCCACACGGCCATCAGTCTGTGCTCGCTCTCGTCTGGCATTATTGCCGACCGGTGTACGATCTGCAACGTAACCGCGAGAGCCCCTGGATGCATCGTTGACCATCTGATGCGGCGATGGCGTGCGACCGCGAAAAAAGGAGGTCATAGGAAGATCGGGTTGACGTTCGCGCTCAGACTAGCCATTATGGAGCGCACACGGGGTCCAGCCATCCGGAAGTGCCTGTAGCCATGTCGATCTCAAAACCGACGTCCTTGGAGCCTGTCTCACCGGTCGTGTGGCCCCGAGGACGTTGCTATCTCGCTGCCCACATTGATCGAGCCGCCGACGCCGTTGGTCGGGCGCGAGCCGGAGTTGGCCGCGATCGGTGAATTGCCGCGGGCTGACGATCTGCGCATCTTGACGCTGACCGGTCCCGGTGGCGTCGGCAAGACGAGGCTGGCGCTGCGAGCGGCGCGGTTGGCCGCCGACGACTTCCCGGAAGGGGTCTTTCTCGCCGAGCTGGCGCCGATCCGCGACCCGGCGCTCATGATGCCGACGATCGCGCGGGCGCTTGGGGTGCGGGGTCCCGGAGACGGGCCGCTGCCGGAACGTATCAAGCGCGTCTTGGCGATGGGCCGGGCGCTGCTGGTGGTCGATAACGTCGAGCAGGTGGTCGAGGCGGCGCCGGCGCTGGCGGCGTTAGTTGCGGCCTGCCCCTCGCTGACGATGTTGGCGACGAGCCGGGCGCCGCTCAACGTCTATGGCGAGCACATCTACGCCGTCCCACCATTGCCGCTGCCCAGTCTCGATCTGGCGGCGGATTCGGCCACTCCCAACGCGGCGGTCACGCTCTTCGTGCAGCGCGCGGGCGGTGCGGCCCAGTTTTGCGCTGACGCCGTCGAACGCGGCGGTGGTCGCCGGGATCTGCCGGCGGGTCGACGGGTTGCCGCTCGCCATCGAGCTGGCGGCGGGGCGAACCAAGGTGCTCTCGTCCGAGGCTCTGATGGTGCGGCTGGACCACCGGCTCGGTCTACTCACCGGTGGGCCGCTCGACCGCCCAGATCGCCAGCGCACGCTGCGCGCGACCATCTCCTGGAGCTACGACCTCTTGCCGCCCGCCGACCAGGCGCTCTTCCGTCGCCTCGGGGTCTTCGCGGGCGGGTTCACGTTGGATGCGGCCGAAGCCGTGGCGGACGGCGGGAGGCGGAAGGGGCGTCTTCGTCCGCCTCCCGCCTTCCGCTTTCCGCCGATGTACTGGATGGCGTGACGGCCCTCGTCGAGTGCAACCTGCTTGGGCATGAGGAAGAGCGGAACGGGGATGGGCAGCCTCGATTCGTGATGCTCGAGACGGTGCGCGAATTCGCCTTGGAGCAGCTCGAAGCAAGCGGGGAAGTCGATGAGGTGCGGCGGTTGCACGCCGCCTGGTGTGTTTCGCTGGCCGAGGAGGCCGAGACGCACTATCTCAGCGGCGAGGAGTCGCCGTGGCTCGAGCTGGTGGAGCCCGAGCATGACAACCTGCGCGCGGCATTGGCCTGGGCAGAATCGCGGGGTGCGGCCGACGCGGAGTTGAGCCTACGTCTCGGCGGCGCTTTGTGGCGCTTTTGGCAGACGCGTGGGCACTTGCGCGAAGGGCGAGGCTGGATCGAGCGGGCTTTAGCGCGCGATGCTGGTGCCGCGTCGAGTGCGCGGGCGAAGGCGCTGAGCGTTGCTGGTAACCTCGCCTGGATTCAGAAGGACGACGAGGCGGCCGAGGCGCTGCACGCGGAGAGTCTCGCGATCTGGGAGAGATTCGGGGATCGGATCGGCATCCTGCGCGCGCACTTCATGCTCGGATTGGTGGCGTGGCAGCAAGGAGATCTGGTTCGTCTTGCCGAGATCGTGGATGCCGCGACCCCGCTCTATGATCAGGTCGACGAGCGGGATTGGCTCGGTGGCGGGATGATCGCGGCGGCGCTGGTGAATCAAGCCATCATCGTCCACCATCGCGGCGACGCCGCTCAGTCGCGCACGTTGCTCGAAGATGCGCGGACCCGGTACGAGCGGAGCGGCTTTACCTGGGGCGTTGCCTGGATCCTTGGTCACATGGCATCGCTGGCGCTCGACGCACGGGATGCAATGGTGGCGTTCGCGTACCGGCAACAGAGCCTGCGCTTCTACTGGGAACCGCGCGACCGGTGGGACGTCGTGGAGGCGTTAACAGACATCGCGTCCCTTGCTGCTGACTTTGGGCAGCCGGAGGCCGCCGCTCGCCTGCTCGGCGCGGCGAAGGCGCTGCGCACGGTGACCGGTATCCCCGTGACACCTGCCTTTGCCGCCTACCACGACCGGAATGAGGCGGCGGCACGGGTGGCGCTCGGGGACGAGGCGTTCGCGGCGGCCCAACCGACGCCCGGTTCGGCGAGCGACGCGGCGTCCCGTGCCGGGCTGACGCGGCGCGAGGTCGAGGTCTTGCGCTTGCTTGCGCTCGGCCAGTCGAATCGGGAGATTGGCGAGGCGCTGTACATCAGCCCGCGGACCGTCGGCGTTCACGTCGCGAATGTCTTGGCCAAGCTGGGGGTGAACAGTCGCGCCGCCGCGGTCGGCGTCGCTCACCGCCTCGGGCTTGCCTGATTGGCGCGTTCGCATGATAGCGGGACCCGTATCCTCGGAGCACCACCAATGACGTCGGGATCCGCGCTCGTCACCTCAGCACCGGTTTCGCTGGGTCCGTGGCAGGTCGAGCCGATTGCCGCAACGATCGCTGTGCCCGAACCGGTGAGGCCGCTCGTCGGTCGCGAGCGTGAGCTGGCCGCTCTTGGCGAACTCCCGCGGTCAGACGAGACCCGGCTGGTGACGCTGACCGGACCGGGCGCGGGCGATGCTCGGCGCGGGCATGCTGGCAATGGCGCAGATCGACTTTGTGGTGGCGAAGTCAGTCCTCGCATCCGCGGAGGCGATGCATCGGGAACTTGGCGATCTTACGCCCACGGGGATCTGCCAGTTTTCACTGGGTGTCGTTGCCCAGGACGACGGTGACCCGGTGGCGGCAACCGCGCACGTCGAAGAGGCGATCGCGACTTTTCGCGTCGCCGCCGACGACGATTGGGTCCGCGCAACGCTGAACAACCTCGGATTGGTCGTTGCGCGCGCTGGCGACCTGGACCGGGGCGAGGCCCTGCTCAACGAGGCGCTGGCGCGTCATCGGGACGCGGGATTCGCGCAGGGGTCGCGGACGGCGCTCCGCTTTCTCGGGCAGGTGGAGCTGATGCGTGGCGATATGGAGCGGGCCGGCGTTTTGTTTCGGGAGAGCCTGGATGATGGCTGGGAACATACCGACAAGTGGCACGTGGTCGGTGCGCTTGAAGGAGTGGCGGCCGTCGCGGCGCTCAGGAAGCAGCCCGAGGTAGCGGCCCATCTCCTCGGCGCCAGCGAGGCGATTCGCGAGCGGGTTGGAGTTCCCGTCGAGCCGGCGAAGCGGGCAGAATACGAAGGGATTGTCTCTACGATCCGGTCGGCGCTCGGCGACGCGGCGCACGCGCGGGCGCGGCAGGCGGGACGAGCGCTAACCGCGGAGCAAGCCGTCGATCTTGCCCTCGGCACTGAACAGGCCGCCTCTGACGCTCCCCTCCCATGAAAAGAAGCAGGGCTGACGCCGCGGGAGTGGGAAATCCTCCAGTTGCTGGCGGACGGCCGCTCAAATAAGGAAATCGGCGAGGTGCTCTCGATCAGCCCGCGCACCGTCGGGGTTCATCTCGCCAACATCTTCGGCAAGCTCGCCGTCCACACCCGGGCGGCGGCCGTGGCGGTCGTGCATCGCTGGGGCGTTGGTTGATTCCATACCTACGAACTACGTGACGTGGCAGCGCACGATCAGCCCGGTCGGTTGCGGGGCTGGGCATCGCATCCTAGAGGCTTGGCTTTGGCGGCAAGCGTGTCAGGCTGAGATGAAGGACTGGAAAGCCTGCATGACCTGCTCAACGGCGCGGACCGATGCCGAGACATCTCCTGGGATGTCGAGGCTATGGTC
>JBOGUE010000390.1:0-1810 GCA_050695955.1 Thermomicrobiales bacterium
CGCCATCGAACACGATCAAGTCCGCCGTCCCAGCCGTGAGGATGAACACCTCGTCGCTGTTCCGGTGCCGCTCGACGCGGTGGAACGCCGCCGGCGCGACGACTTCGAACTGACGTAGCATCGCCACCATCCAGCCCCCCAGGTCGAGGACCGGCCGGTACGTCTGCTCGAGGGAGGCTCCGACCTCGACCAGGCGCCGCGGGATGTCGTCCATCTGCTCTCCACCGTCGAATTCGGAGTTCGGGATCAGGCGGTTGCCTACCGCCGGAACTCCCGCGGCGAACACCCAATGTGCTGACGAAAGACCGTCGAGAAATACTGGCTGGAACCGAACCCCGTCTGCAACGCCACCGCGGTGATGTTGAGATCCAGGCGGCTTTGGAGGAGCCGGGAAGCCGCCTCGACCCGGCAGCGCGCCAGGAACTCGTTCGGCGACATATTGGTGGTCTGCTTGCAGTAGTGGGTGAAACGACTTCTCCCGAGTCCGCAGGCCGCCGCCATCGAGGCCACGGTCCAATCCCGGTCGACGTGGTCCGGCAGGGATGAGAGGAACAGTTCGACCGTCCGTTGCGTCGAGGAGAGCGACGGGTCCAGCGGCGGCTGGCTGCGCCGCAGCAGTTCGGCCACGGCGATGAGCAATCCATTGATGTGCAGCTTGAGGCGACTCTCGCCGGTTCGGTCGTCGTACGCCGCGGTCGCCTCGCCCAGCCGGTCGAAGTAGTGGGCAACTTCATCGTCCGCGGGCCAAACCGGCTGCTCGTTGTGGCTCAAGTTCGTCGTCAGGCTCGCGAGATCCTCCGCGGAGAGGACCAGCCAGCTCGGCCATTTCCAGGGTTGATTCGGCCGCCGCACACCGACGTCCAAAATCAACCAGTGCAGCCGGCAAGCCGTGACGTCCGGGTTGCCCACGCGATGCATCTGCCAGGGTCGGGTAACGGTCAAGTCCCCGCTCTTCAGGTGATAGGTCTGGTCGTCAACCGCAAAGCCGACCTTGCCGCTGGCAAGGTACGTCAGCTCGATCCCCTCGTTGCGGTGCCAGTCAAGCCCCCACGATTGATCGTGGTCGGCATCCCAGTAGCCGACTGAGCGCACCTCCGGCAGGCGCCCTGGCGCCAACGGCTCACCCGGGTAGGCGCCATGGACGCGCGCGACCAAGCGCACTTCATCTCGTTCGCCCGCTTGTCTCAACGGGACACAGGTATCGGCGTAGTAGCGGTGGTCAGCCGTGCGAAAGACCGCGACTCCCGGTTTCATCGGCGATCGCCTCCCGATCTCGCGGTGGATCCGTAGGGAGCAAGGCATGGTTCCCTCGCCGGAGCACCGCACTGTTCAAAATCGGCCAGCGTGCGATTCTGAAAGACCATCGGTGCCGCCAAGTCTACGATACCCATCATCCACGAGTGAAGTCTCGACCGGTCTACGATGCGAGAAAGGATCGAGCATGAGCGACGAAGCGCCCCGCAACGAAGGGCAAAAGAATCATCCGCGCCCTACCCCCACGGTTCATCGGCGGCACGTCATCAAGTACGGCGGCGCGTTCGCCCTGGCGGCAGCGGGCGGGCGGCGCTTGGGGGCCACCGCGCAGGACGCGACGCTCCCCGAGTTATCTCTCTCACCCGAGGTCGAGGCCTATTACACCCCCGCCACATTCGACGGAGAGGAGCTGAACGTCGTTATCAACGCCAGCTCCCTTGCCCAAAACGTGATGGAGCCGCGACGGCAAGCGTTCAACGAGATGACCGGCGCCAAGGTGGAGTACGTCCCGCTGCCGGAAAACCAGATGTACGATCAGGTTCGCCTGGAGCTTGTA
>JBOGUE010000391.1:0-7124 GCA_050695955.1 Thermomicrobiales bacterium
ACTCGGTACTCATCACCTCGAGCATCCCGGAGCGGACCAGGCGGGCCGTGCGGGCCATGCCATAGAGCCCGAGCGTGATGGCCGGCATGATGAGGTGGCTCAAGCCGCCGCGCCCTGCCACCGGGAACCATCCCAGCTTCACGCCGAAGAGCAATATGAAGAGGATGCCGAGAAAGAAGACGGGGAGACTCTGGCCGAAGAGCGCGATCGCCATCACGAGCCGGTCGCCGAGACGGCCGCGGTGGATGGCGGCAATGATCCCGGCCGGGAAAGCGACGACAATAGTGAGCAGCATCGCGGCGGCGGCCAGCTCGAATGTAGCCGGCAGACGCTCCAGCACAAGTGGCAGCGCCGCCTGGCCGCTACGCATCGACTCGCCGAAGTCACCCCGCAAAACCCCCGCCGTGTAGGAGAAGTATTGGACGTAGAGGGGCCGATCGAAGCCGAGCTGCCGCTCGAGGTCGGCGCGGTCTTCGACGGTCGCGTCGGGCGGGAGGAGCAACCCGACCGGATTGCCGGAGAGGTGGAGCAACCCAAAGACGAAGAGGGAGACGCCGAAGAGGACGAAGACTGATTGGATCAGGCGACGGACGATGAAGACCTGCACGCGCTCCTCCTAGCCAGCTAGACCTTGGCGATCCGCGGGTCGAGCTCGTCGCGCAGCCAGTCGCCGGAGAGATTGATGGCGAGAACGGTGAGCATGATCGCCACGCCGGGCATCGTGGCCACCCACCAGGAGGTCGCCAGGTCCTTTCGGCCGTCGGCCATCATCGTGCCCCAGGAGATCGAACCGCCGCCCGCACCGAGACCGAGAAAGCTGAGCGCGGCCTCGGCAATGATGATGCGCGCGACTTCGAAGGTCGTGATCACGATGAGCGGCGTCATGGTGTTGGGGAGGATATGGCGGAGCAAGATGCGGCCATTGCCGACGCCGAGCACGCGCGCCGCATCGACATACTCCCGGTCGCGCAACGCGAGCACCTCGCCGCGCACCACCCGCCCGTAGACAACCCACGTCGTCACGCCGAGCACGATGATGAGGTTGCGCAAACCAGGGCCGAGGACCGCGACGACGGCGACCGCGAGCAGGATGGACGGAAAGCTCAGTTGGACGTTGGTCACCCAACCGATCGCGTCATCGACCAGTCCCCCAAAATACCCGCTGATGAGCCCGAGCGTGATGCCGATGATGGCGGCGATCGTGACGCTGGCCAGCCCGACCACCATTGAGACCCGGGCGCCATGGACCACACGGCTCAGCATGTCGCGGCCGAGCGCGTCGGTGCCGAGCCAGTGACGACCATCGCTTGTCTCCACAACGGGCCGTTCCAGCCGGTTGCGGAGCGACTGATCGTTCGGGTCGTAGGGCGCGAGTACGCCGGGGGCGATGGCGCAGAACGCGACCAGGGCGAGGAAGATCAGGTTGACGAGCACGACCTTGTCACGAAGGAGACGGTGGGCGGTGGTCTGGCGACGATGCGCCGTGCTGGCCAACGCGGGGGCATCAGCGATGGCGACCGCGCGCGGCGTCGGCTCGGCGTGGATGTTGGTGTTCGACATGGACGGCGGGAACTCCCGGCTGAAGGTGCGGCTTATGCTCGTGCTGCACGCGAACCGCCTATGCGCGTTCATCCGGTTCCTGCTACTGCCTACTGCCGTTCCGCGAGCGAGAACCCGTCTTCAGCGCCGGTCGCCGAGCCGACGGGGATGGGATAGGTGAACGTGCGGCGCATCAGTCGCAGCAGATGGGTTGTGTGGGTTTTGCGGATCCCCTCGATGGCGGCGAGCTTGCCGGTGAGGAAGTCGTAGAGTTCGGCATCCGAGGCGAAGACGCCGACGACGACGATGTCGTAGGTTCCCGTGGCGCACGCCACGTAGCTGAACTCCTCCATCTGCGCGAGACGCCCGGCGATTTCATCAAGGCTGCTGAGCTCGACCTCCAGCCCGATCAAAACATGCGTTTCGAGGCCGAGACAGTAGGGATTGCTGACGCCCACGATTTCGACCACGCCATCGCGCAACAAGCGCTCAACCCGCTTGCGCACGGTAGCTTCATTCGAGTGCAACTCGCGCGCAATGACGCTATAGGGCATCCGCCCATTCCGGTGAAGCAACTGCAAGATGCCGCGATCGAGCGCGTCGAGTGCCATGCGTTCCTTCCCTAAATCTGATCGTACGCTACCATATCGTCCGGAATCAGTCAACAGGATGTCCGATTATCCGGATTCCTGATCAGTCCCTGTATGCGGCTTCGATAGCGCGGGGGCCAGGCGGCAAGCCAACGCCGCGCATGCTAGGCTGTTGCGCCTTTGACCTATCGCACGCAATAACGAAAACGAAATGGGAAGAAGGGAACAATCCCATGCAGCGGACTGGCATCGACTGGCAAAACGTAGCGCGCGCGGCTGAGCAGGCCGAGGCCAACGGCGGCAGCATCGGCGTCGCCGCCATCGGGCCGGACGGTGCATCCTGGAACCGCCAGGGCGATCGGCATTTCCGCGCCGCCAGCACGGTCAAGATCCCGATCATGGTCGAGATCTACCGCCAGATCGACGCCGGGGAACGATCCCTCACCGACCCCTACACCCTGACGCGGGCGGACAAAGCGCCCGGCAGCGGCGTTCTGCTCCACCTGCACGATGGGATCGAGCTGACCCTCGACGACCTGCTCCACCTCATGATCTCGATCAGCGACAACACCGCGACCAACGTCCTGATCGACCTGGCGGGAATGGAGCGCGTCAACGCCACGATGCGCGACCTCGGCATGACCGCCTCGGTCCTGTGTCGGAAAATGCGAGGGAAACCCGCCCCGCCCGGCGACCCGGAGAACTGGGCGACGCCGGACGACTACGCCCGCGCGATCCAGGCGATCCTCGGCAACACCGCCGCCTCCGCCGCAAGCTGCGGCCGGATGGTCGAGAAGCTCCAAAGGCAACAGAACGCCCGCCGCATCGCCCGCTACCTGCCCCCCGACGACGACCGCGTCCGCTGGGGCTCGAAAACCGGCACCGTCGGCGAGGTGACCAACGACGTCGGCTTCGTCACCACCGACCGCGGCACCCTCATCCTCGCCGTCTTCACCGCCGCCCTCCCCGACACCCACGCCGCCGAGTTGGCCATCGGGGAGATTAGCCGCGCCGCGCTGACGACGTGCGGGATTCTACCGCTTGATCCTCCGGGCGCTAGCACGACCACCACACAATCATAGGACCCCATCTGCCCATCGGAGCCACCAAGTCCGGTACGGGCTTGTCGAGAGGTGCTTCATGGATGCTGTGGTTCGACCACCCGTCGGAACTCGGCCCGTAGATTGGCCAACGCTGTGCTGAACTCGTCACCCGATCCACCGAGCAGCGGGAGGGTGGGGTCGCTGAACCTGTTGATGAGGTCTTCGAGCGGCCACCGAAACCAGGTGCGCTGCCGTGGCAGGTAAAGCGCCACGCTGCGGATTTCGTAGTTGTCACCATAGTCGAGCAAGGCGTAGCCGAGGAGTTAGTAGAGCCAGTCGCGAAGCTTCTTCAGCCCCTTATCAATCGTCACCTTGAACTCGATGAGGCAACCATCAATGATGATATCGGCGTCGGCGCCTCCGACGTGGCCGCTCCCATCGAACATCGGGTTCAATATCGCCGTCCCCCGCAGCAGATCACCGTTGTCGTCGTGGAAGGCCCAAGACAGATTGCACAGATCGTCGATCCAGTTCTGCTGTGGGATCGCCAATAGGTCGTCAACGGCTGCCGTGGTCAGCATCGAGGCAGTCGATGGGAGACGCAGCGACTCGGGCACCTGACCAGAGCGGTAGATCGTCTCGTAGAGTGCGAGGACGACGCAGTAGCGGGCCAGCATCTCCTCCTGCGGCCGCGGCAGCCGACGCCCGATTGGGCTCAGCTCAGCCAAGGTTCGGCCGAGGCGATCAGCGAACTCGTCCACGTTCGGGCTGGCGACGCTTGTGTCGCCGAGAAACATGACCTTGCCGCAAACGGAGCGAAGCGCATCGACGTCCGCGTCGTTCACGTACAAGTCGTCGAGCACCGAGGGATCGTACTGGATGAACCCGCGTCCAACCTTCACGTCTCGCAGCGGAGGTGGAACCTCCGCGAGCACCTCCTCCGCTCGTACCTCTGCCAACGGCACCCGTTGCAGAAGGAAGTCGCCCAAGCTGAACACTCTGTCCCCGCGCTCAAGCATCTCCTTCAGCTCATCGGCTGAATGGGGGAGGAGGCGATAGCCGACCGCCTCCACGTTGATCATGCCGTGATATGCAACCAGTTCCGTAAGTGGTGTTTCCGCGAAGTAGAAGCGCAGGCGGTAGTCGAAGGCCATACCGATCAAGGAGTAGGGGTATTGTTCGGTCGATACGGGAGGAAGAATCGTCTCCACGCCGGCTAGCCTCGCGCGGCACTCCCTAACGACCTCTCGCGTGTTCGGGAAGCGATCTTGGAAGAACGCATGAACGGGGCTACTTGGATTCTTCAAGTGACTCGTGAGTGACATGTTCGCCTCCTAGTGACCTTTCCTTGCTATCGAGTCGAAGCACTCGTGGAGTTCCGCGAGCGACGGCGCCATTCTGTAGAAGAAGGTGTCATTGGAGTCGGTGATCGACTGCTCTTTCCACGGAATGGACTCGTATCGATCCATAATGACCATTGGCGGACCTTCCATGCGGAAATGGGTCCCGTCCGGTTGAGTGGCGACGAGGTAGGCGATCCCACACTCGCACATGGTGTGGAAAACGCTGCATTGCTTCAGGTGAAACGCGAGCAATCCGAGGCTAGCGGGGTAATACTCTACGTGCAGGCCGCACGGTGTCGGCTGCTCAATCATGTCTCCCACCAGCCTGCTCTTAGGCAACTGTACTTTAGACACGACTCGAACCTCCTCTTAGGCTGACGCTCACCACGCGGTGAGCAGCGCGCATCTGCGACACGGGGAACCTCTTACGGCCGTACCTCCAGGTCGCGGAGTCAGAGACTCCGCTAAGCTCCACTCTAGCAACGTCGAGTTGCTGCAATGCGCGAGAAGAATGTAAGCACTAAAATGCTTGGGCCATGCTCACGCAAGCACAGGTGATCGAAGAGCTAGAGCGGCGCGGGTATGAAATGACGCCTCGGCGGCTGGTCGATTGGCGCCAGAAAGGGCTGCTGCCACCCCTGGCCAAGCACGGCCGTGGTCAGGGGCGCGGATGGATCTACGGTTGGGACGATCCTCTCGTCATCGAACAGGCGATTGCGGTAGAGGAACTGCTCGCCTTGCGTTCACGAACCGATTGGCTCTACTTACCGCTCTGGTGCCTCGGCTTCAACATCCCGGTATCGCAAATCCGGCCTCAGTTGCTGGCAATTGTCGGGGCCAACTTGGAGCACGTCGTCGGTGACGAGATGACCCCTGGGGGCGTGGCCGATCGAATCAGCAAACTCGCTGTCACTCAGGCTCAGAGCTATCAACCTGAACGCTCGCGACATCCAGAATTGTCGGCGGAAGCGGTTGAGTATTGGCTGAACCTGTTGGCAGGCAGCACCGACTATTCTCCGAACCAGACTGCGCTTATCGGCATCGCCGAATCTCTCTGGCACTCAGTTAATGGTGGGCGGCCACAGACGGGACGAGACAATTTGTGGCGGGCGGAACCACGGGACCTTCGCCGCTTGAGACGATGGTTCTCCCAGCATGCGTCGCTTCCACTCGCTCGGGATGCTGCGGTCAAGGTATCGGACGATGGACTACAGTCCGTGCAGGATGATTGGAGATCGATCGCTCGGCTGGTACGGGCATTCGGACAGGCGGATCACCACGATGCCTGGTGGGAGTTCCACCGCTTCTGGATCAGACTGGTTTCGGTCTTTGGTCCCGAACTCACTCTTCTGGATCTATCCCTGCGCCGGCATGGCCGCTCGCCCCTTCTGGAGAGCCTACGAGAGCAAGTGGATAATATGGCTGTGCGCGTCGAAAGCGATCCCGACATACGATCGAAGCTTCGTGACTCGTAGCACGAGACAAATCCGACGATTCAGCAAGACACGTCCAATGCCGTCATCGGTATCAGCCGGGCCGCGCTGACGGCGAGAGGCAAACTTCGCTATGCCGATTCACCTGTTGCGATCTTGACGCCATGGCGTTGCCCGTGCGTCTATAAGGTGTGCGGAGGAGCAGAGCAATGACCAGGGCGCCCTTTCAGGTGTTGGTCTTCCCCTACCGGGTCCTGTCAGACGGTGAGGTTGCCTACGCCGTGTTTCGGCGCGCGGATACGGGGCAGCCTTGGCAGGCGATTGCCGGGGGTGGCGAGATCGGCGAAACGCCGCTGGCGGCGGCCAAGCGGGAAACGTGGGAGGAGGCGGGCATCGCGCAAGACAGTCGGTACGTGGAACTGGACTCACTGGCCACCATTCCCGTCGTCCACTTTGACGCGTTCCGAGACCGGGACGACCTCTTTGTCATCCCCGAATACAGCTTTGGAGTGGAAGTCGTCGAAGCCGACCCGCGGCTCTCGCCCGAGCATACCGAATACGCCTGGTTGCCGTACCAGGACGCACTCGCCATCTTGCGTTGGGATAGCAACAAGAACGCGCTCTGGGAACTGGATCGCCGGCTAAGGAGAAAGTCGCGGAACCAGCGGCTCAACCCTGAGTGATCACCAACGCCAGGTCATCAACAACCGCCCGCAACTTGCGGTCGAAGCTGAGCACCAGCGCCAAGATCCTGTTGATTGTCCCGGCCGGCAAGACCGTGCTCGACTACGACCTCGTCATGAGCAACGGCTTCCGCGGCGTCGACGACAACGGCGCCGTGGGCTGGATCTACGACGCCTACCTCAGGTAACCGCAGCGCGCGAACAGAGGAAGATCCAAACGGGCGGAGCTTTTGCGCCGCCCGTTTGGTGTGCGTGCGCATGGACACACGACGTGAACGTCCGATTCGGTTGGCGGCAAACGCCGGCCGGAGTGAATAAGGTTCTAGGAGAAACATCCCGCCTTACCTACTTGCGTCTCCCGTACAATCTAGGTAAAGTGTAGGTGGGACCACAACGAAGATTGGCGACTTGGCACGCTGTGCACAAGAATCCGGTTGCCCTCGCGGGGCATGCGGGTTCGTGGTGTGTCCGGCGGCTGGGGACGCGGATTTCC
>JBOGUE010000392.1:0-7564 GCA_050695955.1 Thermomicrobiales bacterium
CTGGGCACTCGCAAAAACGCATCGAGAACGTTTTGACGAGCTCTTCGCCGGCGCACGGACCTTCATCTCAGGAAATCCAAACGATCTTCGTGAGAAGACTCAATGGCTTAGCGACTACTTGGGAAACGTGAATATTGCCCACTTTGGCATCGAACCGAACCTTTTTTTCATGGCAGACTTCGTCCAGGCGATCGTGACGGCCAGCCGGCGACCTGATCCAGAGTCCATGGATCTTATCGTGGAATGGAGCGGCAACCGGGACACGCTTCGTCTCAGCAAGCAGCAGTCTGGTTGGTTAGAAGGATTGCCGAACAATCTGCGCCGGGCCGCCAAGCGTCTCAAGCAAATGGAGGATATCAGTCGGCGAGCAGCGCGCACAAGCGATCCGCTACCAATCGATAGGACGGAGCTTGTTCGTTACGGCGAAATCAGCGTGATTGCATTGGCTGGCTATCACAGCGACTTTCAAGCGACTATTTATAGCCTCATCGCCGATGCCATATTTAGCGCTCGCGTGTCCAGCGAGCTCCCTTTGCCAGTCCTTTTCCTCCTGGAGGAGGCTCACAACTTTGCGCCCGCAAGGGCAGCCACGGCAGCAGAACAACACGCCGTCGCAACAACGAAACAGATCGCACAGGAAGGACGCAAGTTCGGCGTCGGACTTGTGCTTATTAGCCAGCGACCATCGCGACTCGATGAGACCACACTTTCCCAATGCAATTCCTATGTCATCATGCGCATGGCAAACCCAGCCGACCAGAATTATGTGCGACGCGTCATCGAGACTTTGGGGGAAGACGAAGCCAAAATGCTGCCCGATCTCGACGTGGGCGAAGCCTTACTCTCGGGTCAACTCATTAACTTCCCAGTCCTTGTCAGGATGAAACCTCCTGAATCCAAGGGTGAGCGGGAAGAGGAGGATGCCTTCAAAGCCCTCGAGCAAGCTCATGCCACTCTGCTAGCCCAGTCTCCACGCTAGGCTGAGTCTGTGATCATCGTCGCTGGCCTGAGTCTCAAGAACCTCCATCCCCGCGTTTGGGACGCGGCATCTCCCTATTTCCTCGATGATCTTCAGGCGGTGATGGTCTCCTACTCAGAATTTCATCAGATGCCGGCGCGTCGGCGAGCCGCGATGGAGCGCGGGCTGAGCACCTTGCTCGACGTGCCCGACGGTTTCTCGGTCTATCTCGACAACGGCGCCTTCTACTTTTTGAGCAGAGGGGGCGAGACAGAGCAAACGGAGTACGAGGCGTTTGTCGAACGGGCGAAACCGGACTGGTATCCCATCGCGCAGGACTACATCCCGAGTCCCAAAATGTCACTGGACGAGCAGCGGGAGTGCTTGCGACGGACGATGGTCATGAACCGGGCCTTCGAGCGGGATGGCTTTGTCCCGGTGATCCACATTAGCCAGATCATCGAGGAGTACATCGTCGAGATTTGCGGCAACCGGCGACTCTCCGAGAAGCCGGAAATCGCCCTCGGTGGAATCGTGCCCAATCTCCTTCGAATGCCCAAAGCGCGGCCATATCGCGAAGTGATCGATGGCGTTCGCCGCGTTCGCGAGGCGTTTGCGGACAAACGCATTCACCTGTTCGGCGTCGGCGGCACCGCGACACTCCATCTCGCTCGTCTGCTCGGCATGGACTCGGTCGATTCCAGCGGATGGCGAAATCGCGCGGCGCGCGGGATCGTGCAGCTTCCGGGGCGTGGTGACCGTCTCATCGCGCCGTTCGGCAAGTGGCGGGGACGGGCGCCCAGCGAAACCGAGTGGGAACTGCTTGACGCCTGTCTCTGCCCCGCCTGCCGTCAGTTTGGACGTGAAGGCTTGTTAGCTGATAGGACATCGGGCTTCTCTAATCGCGCCACGCATAACCTTTGGATTTTGCTCGAAGAAGTGCGGCTGATTGACCTCCACTTGACTGCCGGAACGTATGTGGAGTGGTACAAGGGACATCTGGACAACTCGATCTATCTGCCGTTGATCGAAGAGGTCGTCGCGACCACGCAATTCGAGAGGCTCAAGCAATGACCGTCGACGAAACTTGGCTCACCAAATCCTCCGACCCGGAAGAGGCGGCCACACTGACGGGCGCCCTGGTCCGCATTCGCAGTTATCCCGGTGAGGAGGCGGCGGCGCAGGGGTTGGTGGCGGGGTGGCTCGATCGGGAGGGGATCGAGGACGTCGAGACGGTGACGGCGACGGCCGGGCGGCCGAACGTGGTGGCGCGGTTCGCGAACGGCGAAGGACCGACGCTGCTGCTGAACGGGCACATCGACACCGTGCTCGCGGTCGAGGGGTGGTCTGGCGACCCGTGGCAGGGGTGGCGCGACGGCGACCGCTTCTACGGTCTCGGCGCGTGCGACATGAAAGCCGGCGTGGCGGCCGGGATGCTCGCCATCCGGGCGTTAGCGCGACGGCCGGACCTCTGGCAGGGCACGGTGATCTTTACCTCGGTGATCGACGAAGAGGCCTATTCGGCTGGGGCGCGGGCGCTGATCGCGGACGGGGTGACCGCCGACGCCTGCGTCGTCCTCGAGTCGTCGTGGGACGAACCGGCGATCGGGTCGATGGGCAAGGTGCTGGTGCGGGCCGACGTCACCGGGCAAGCCGCGCACGCCTCCTTCCCCGGCCGGGGGGTGAACGCGGCGGTCGAGGCGGCGCGGTTCGTGACCGCGCTCGAACGGTTGACGCTCGGCGCCCACCCGCGGATCACGGCCAGCCAGTGCGTCCTGTCATTGCAGAGCGGCAACGAGCAGTACGTGATCACGGTGCCGGAGAAGGCACGGGTGATCATCAACCGGCACACGGTACCGGGGATGACGGGCGAGTGGGTGCTGGACGAGATGCAACAACTGGCCGAAAGCCTGGAGTCCCCAGCGCGGTTCGACTTCGCGATCGACCCGCCTTACTACCCTCCGTGGGAGATTCACCCCGACCACCCGCTGGTAGCGACGTTCGGACGAGTGTACGAGGCGGAAACCGGCAAGCCGCCAATGTACGGTTACCACGGCTTCGGCGACGCCAACCTCTTTGCCGGCGAAGCGCACTTCCCGACGGTGCAGTTCGGCCCGCGCGGCGGCAACTTCCACGCCGCCGACGAATGGGTCGACGTGCCGAGCATCGCGGCGTCTATGCGGGTGGTCTTGCGATTGGCGCTTGAGTTAATGGGTCGCTAGCGGATAGCTCTTGAGATGATGGTTCGATCCGCTACCCAAGACGATTGGCGATTTCATCGAGACGCCGTTCGAGCGCGGCGATGCGGTCGAGCGCATCCTGAAGCGTCGGCAGCACGAGGCGGCCCGCCGGCGGTCCACCGATAACGCCTTCCATGCGTTCGTGGAACGCTTCATCCGCATACAGTAGTTGCGCCTGAGCGGTCACCCGGCCACGGCTACGCAATGCCGGATCGAGCACGTCGAAGGCAACGAGCTCGGCCGCCTCCAGGACGATGCGTTTGGCGAACGTGGGATCGGTCCACCAGCGCAGCTCTGTCACGTTGTCGGGATCGAGTCCGACGGTCGCGACTCCGGTCGTCACGCTACTGGAACGGCGCACCAGATGCTGCTCGGCTCGCCGGCGCAGGTTGTCCGCAACGCCCACGTAGGCGATGTAAAGCCCCGGCCCGCGACCGCCGTACATCGCGTAGACGGCGGGCGCGGTCGGCAAGAGGGCAATCCGCTCGACCTCGATCATGGCCGTTCCCTCCATGGCCCGTGTCAGAACAGGATGAGGATGCCCAATGGGTGAATCTACATCGATACCAGCGGCACGTCCATGTCTGCCAACCATGACGGGAAACGTTCCGTGGAGTCGTGCCCACGGAACGCCTTGCAGAGGAAGGACGAGGACCTCAGTCGAGGAGATGGGGATCAGTCTGGGGAAGCGGCCGTGCATGAGAGGGGATTCGTGATGGGTCCGCAGCTTCGTGAATCGCGCGGTGGGTAGAGAAGAGGCGGCGGGCGCCGGTGGCGACGTAGACGGCGGCGAAGACGGCGGCGCTGAGGAGGACGATGGCGGCGCCGGACGCGATGTCGTAGTGGTAGCTGAGGAACATGCCGCAGAAGCCGCAGGCCGCGCCGATGGCGGTGGAGAGGATGAGCATCTTCCCGAAGGCGTCGGTGAGGAGACGGGCAGTGGTTGGCGGGATGACAATGGCGGCGGCGATCAGGGTGACGCCGACGACGTTGAGGGAGGCGACGATCGTCGCCGCCAAGGCCAGGGCAAACCCGGTGTCGACCCACTGGGTGGGGACGCCGTAGACGCGCGCCAATTCGGGATCGAAGGTCGTGAAGAGCAACTGGCGGTAGGCGAGAAAGATCACGACCGCGACAACGACCGTGACCCCGGCGATGACCAGGATGTCCCGCTCGTCCACCCCCAGGATGTTGCCGAAGAGGGCCGCCTCGAAGTCGCGGGTGAAACCGCGGGTCTTGCTGATCAGCGCCACGCCAAGCGCGAATGACGCCGTCGTGATGATGCCGATGGCGGCGTCCGCGCCGATCTTACGGCGGCGGGCGGTGGCGTTGACCAGGAGCGCCGAGAGGAAGCCCCACAACCCGGCGCCAAGGTAGAAATTCCAACTGATGAGGTAGCTCACCACCGCGCCGCCGAAGATCGCGTGCGATAGGCCGTGCCCGATGTAGCTCATCCGCCGCAGGACGATGTACACCCCCATCATGCCGCAAAGCGCGCCGATCAGCGTCGCCGCGAGGACGCCGTGCCGGAAGAATTCGTACTGGAAAGGATCCGTCAAGGCGTTCATAGGCGACAGGCGACAGGCGACAGGCGACAGGAGAACGACGGACGGCGGCGGCACGGTGGCATTACGACGCCCTCCGTTCCGCCAAGATCGGCGCGACGACATCTTCCTGTCGCCTGTCGCCTGTCGCCTGTCGCCTCGCGAACGGGCTGTGCCGCCCCGCTTCCGCCACCAGCAAGCCGCCGGTTTCGGGGTCGTGGACGACGCGCATGTGGGTGTTGAAGGTGCGGCTGAGGACAGGGCCGGTGAAGACGTCGGGCGGTGGTCCCTGAGCGACGATGCCGCCGTTGACGCAGACGACGCGCGGCAGGTGGGCGGCGACGGTGTTGAGCTCGTGCGTCGTCATGACGATGGTGATGCCGTCGCGGTTGAGCTCGACCAGCAGATGCAGGATATCGTCGCGCGTCTTGACGTCGACGCTGGCCGTCGGCTCATCGAGGATCAACAGGCGTGGGCTGCCGACCAGGGCGCGCGCCAGGAAGGTTCGCTGTTGCTGTCCGCCGGAGAGATCGCGGATGTGCCGGCGGCCCAGTTCGCCGATGCCGAGGCGCTCCAGCACCCGACCAACCTCGCGCCGGTCCTCCCGGTTCGGCCACGGAAGCAGACGCGCCTCGCGCACCTTGCCCATCAGCACGACGTTCTCGACGGTGACTGGGAAGTGCCAATCGACCGTCTCGACCTGCGGCACGTACCCGACGCTGACTGGTGGCCGACCCGGCGTCACGGCCTGATCGCCGACCGTCACCCGGCCGCTCACCCGGGGCGCTAATCCGAGCATCGCTCGCAGCAGCGTCGTCTTCCCGGCGCCGCTCGGCCCGATCATGCCGACGAACTCCCCGGCGGGGATGCGCAGGCCGACCTCGCGCAACACGGGCGCGCCGTCGTAGCCGCAAGTGACGTGGTCGAAGGCGATCAAAGGCGTTAGGCGATAGGCGTTAGGCGTTAGGGAGTTTGAGGCCGTCGTTGACGCCACTTCCTGCGTCGGCCGCGGCATCGTTCGTTTCATCCCCATCGTCATACGCTCCTAACGCCTAACGCCTACGGCAGGTACGTGTCCCACGGTTCGATGCCGGCCAGGGCGTCGACGGTGCCGCCGAGGGCGGGGATCATCAACTCCATGTTGCGCAGCATCATGCCCAGGTACGTGTGCCCGGGGTCGCCGGGTTCGCCCGGCGGGTCGTCGTCGCGCAGTTGATCGACGTAAGTGGCCCCGGCCTCCTCCGCGATCTGCTCCAAGACGTCGCTGGGGAAGACCTCCGAGCCGAAGACGGCCGGCACCTCCGCTTCCCGGATCTGGTCAATCAGCCCGGCGACATCCCGCGGCGAAGGTTCAGAGAAGTCGGAGGGCTGGACGGCGCCAATGACGGTCATGCCGTAGTGGCGGGCGAAATAGGCGTAGGAGTCGTGGTAGGTGAGGAGCTTGCGGTTCTGCTCAGGGACGGTCTGGACGGCGGCCATGATCCCTTCGTCCAGCCGGGTCAGCACCGCTCGATAGCGGTCGAGGTTCCCCTGGAAGTAGGTGGCGTTGTCCGGGTCGCGCTCCGCCAGCCACCCATTCGTCAGCTCGGCGTAGGTCATCGCGTGAGGGACGTTAACCCAAAGGTGCGGGTTGGGGTGGCCGTCCTCCTCCGGGAAGGAGAAGTCGAAGGCCCATTCGTCCTCGCTGATCGTGTTCTCGCCGAGTCGATAGATCGCGGCGCCTTCCTTCAGGTTCGCCTCGGCCAGTTGAATCGTCGGCTCTTCGAGAAAAAGACCGTTGACGATCACCATATCGGCTTGGGAGAGGAGGACGGCGTCGGAGGGCGCGGGCTCGAAGGCATGGGAATTGGCGCCGTCCGGCACGACGCCGCGAATGTCGATCCGGGCGCCGCCGACGTTGCGCACGATCGAGCTGATCGGGGCGACGGTGGTGGCGACGTTGAGCCGCTCGTTTTCCTCCTCGAACGAGTCGTCCCAGCCGCGGGAAGACGCTGGCGCGGCCGGCGTCGCCTGGGAGGCGGCAAGGCGGGAAGAATTTGCCCCGATCGCGGAGATGGGCGGCGAGGCGGCAAGGACGGCAGTCATCACCGCCTGGATCGACCGAACTCGCCATCGCGCATTCATCGTGCGTCGCGCATCGAACGTCATTTCGGGCTTGCTCCCTTTCGCGATGCGTCGTCTCTAATCGTCGTGCCTACAGGACGCATCTGCGACCAGTTGCATCTGCATAACGCTGCAAGCATTCTCGTGTGCGATGGCGACAGGGTCAAGGGGGCTGGTACCATCCGTTGTGGCGCGTGATACCGGGGCGGCGCAACGGTGGGGAAAGCGCCGCGCGGCCGGGGAGCGCAAGCGCATGGGACACATCACGGCAAACGGACAACGGACGCCGCCGGCGCGCACACCGGCCGACCTGGCCGTGCGGCTGCGCGCGGTCGGCCAGCGGGTGACGCCGCAGCGGCTGATGATCCTCGGCGTCTTCGCCCACCCGGGGGAGCACCTCACCGCGGAGGAGGTCTTCGCGCGGGTGGAGCGCATCTCACCGGCGCTCAACCGCTCGACGGTCTACCGCACGCTCGAGCTTTTCCGCGACCTCGGTCTGATCTCGGAGACGGACCTCGGCGGCGGCGTTCGCCAGTACGAGCTGCTCGACGACGGTCGGCATCACCATTTGATCTGCCGCGGCTGCGGCCACATGGTCGAGCTCGACGACGCGCTCGTCGAACCCCTGCGCGACCGGATCCAGGACCAATACGGCTTCGCCGCCGGCATCGATCACCTGGCGCTCTTTGGCTGGTGCGCCGAATGCGAGGGGTCAGGAG
>JBOGUE010000393.1:0-7988 GCA_050695955.1 Thermomicrobiales bacterium
GTGTCCAGGTAGTTGTCGCCATTGATGTCGGTCGGGATCCCCGCGTCATCGGTGAAAATGAAAGTGACCGAGAAGGCCAGGATGCCGCGGCCGCCGCCCGGTCCGCCGACCGCTTCGAAGTAGTCGCGCGGCAGCCAGCCGGCATTGACGATGTCGGCGTAGAACGGAAAACCAGCAGTCCCGAATCCGAAGAAGGAGTCAAAGATGTCGGGGTCATCCCCAGGGTCGCCGAGTTCATAGAAGGGGACCTTGCCGAGACAACGTTCGGCGGCCCACGTCGCGTTGGCCGAGCGGATGGCCGCGGCCGTGTCGTCTGCCGTCAGCCCACTGGTGGTGGCGCCGTCGCTATAGTCGGTGAGATACGTCAGGTCTTCGCCCGTAGCAAATCGGCGCTCGTCGTTGGGCACCCAGCGGAACGGCTGCTGGTGGATGCGGACGTCCGGCCGGCTCTCGCCGATGGTAAAGAACTCGATCGCTTCGACCGCATAGGGGGCGCCGCCCTGAAGCCGAGCGTTGATCGCGCGCATCACGTCCAGCGTCGCGTCGGCCGAGTCGATGGCGGGCCGCCCCGGAGCCGCCGTGGCGGACGATACGATCACGCCGCCGGACAACACGATCATGAAGCACGCGAGCAATCGAATCCGAGCGCTCATCTCAGCTCCTCCCACCGCGCGGCGGTTTTGTCCCTTTCCTACCTCAAAAGTTCGCTTCTCGTGGCGTATCTGGATCGTAGAGCGATTTTCAGGTTTGTCAAGCGCGTTCGCGTATCTTGCACAACAAACTGTCTCAACCGAACGCGAAGGCGCGGTGCGTCTTTGGTTATGCTTAGCGCTCTGTGGCCGGTCTCGTCTGTTTTCCGCCGCTCGGCGCCGCGACGCCGCTGGCGGTGGGGACCGACTCGGCAGTGGAGCCGGCGCCGGCGCCGCGGGCGACGGGATCGGCCTGGCTCTCTTCGCGGGCCGTGGCGCGGGAGGCCACCGGTTGGGCTTTGGCCGCCGCGGCATCGACCTCGATCCAATCCTCGCGGAACCATTGCGATTGCCAGGGGAGGGCGATACGGCCGTTGTCGTGGCCGCGAAAGTCGACCAAAAAGAGGGGGATGCCGTGCGTGCCGCGCGGTTTGACCTCGGTCACGTGGCCGACCGCGCCCTCGAACCGCGCCTCCGGCCAGGTCGTGTACATCACGCTGATGCCGTGGACCCCGCGCTTGCTCAGGCCCTTCGGCATCACCACTCGCACCGTATCCCCGATCTCCGCGTGCGCCATCCCCGACCCTCTTCCCTGTCCTGCAACCTGCACCCTGCAATCCGCAATCCGCAATCTGCATCCCACGATGCAGGCCCGGCCGTCTCCGAAGCTGGCACGCAGTATAGCCGAGCGCCCAGCCACGTCTCCTTTTCTTCTCTTCTCTATCGTGTTCGCGCGTGGCGTCACGGTAGGGTTGATCGTCACTGCAATTTTACTGCATTGGTATTGACAGATATTGCATTCAGGTGTAATCTCATTGTCGAGGCGCCCCGGCGGCGCTCCGTCCGGGAGCACGAACCATCGCCGGCGGCAAGCCCAGACGAGGAGCGTATCAGGTGACACTTCCCAACTTGATCGGGCGCTGCCCGGTCTGCGCCAACGAAATGAACGTGACCCGCCTCAGCTGCCCGAACTGTGATTCGGCGCTCGAAGGGCGGTTCCAGCTCGGTAAGTACGCAAGTCTCTCTGCCGAGCATTTGGCCTTCCTCGACGTCTTCGTCAAGAACCGGGGCATCATCAAGGACGTCGAGGTGGAGATCGGTCTCTCCTACCGCACGGTCGTCTCCCGGCTCGACGACCTGCTACGCGCCCTCGGCTATCCAACCTCCGGCGACGACGGACTTCGCCCGCGACAGGTCCTCGCCCAGGCGCGCGAAGAGCGGCGGCAAATCCTCGAAGACCTCCGCGCCAAGCGGATCACCGCCGACGACGCCGCGCAACGATTGGCCAAGCTGAGCTAATAGCCCGGTAGGGGCGGACCGATGTGTCCGCCCAGCACGAGGGACAACCACCCATGAGCGACACCACTCCGATCCGCGGCTCGCGGCGAGACAATACCGGCGACGAGCGCCTGGAAATCCTGCGCTTGGTCGAAGAGGGCGCGATCAACGCCGACGAGGCTTCCCGCCTCCTCGACGCCCTCTCCGCCTCCGATCGCGGCCCGGGAGGACCGACTGGAACCACACCGCCTGACGCCAGTGGCCGGACCGGCGGTCGCCACGTCCGCATTCGCGTCTCTGACAGTCAGAGCGGCAAATCGCGGGTCAATCTCGTTCTGCCGCTCGGTCTCCTCGACGCGGGCTTGGGCGTCGCCAGGCGTTTTGCACCAGACCGCTTTTCCGACGTCGGATTCATACGCGAGAGCCTCCTGTCGGGTGCCGTAGGACCACTCCTCGACATTGACGAGAACGGCGAGCGGGTCCAAATCATCGTCGAGTAGCAGGCGTCAGGCGACAGACGACAGGCGATAGAGACAAGGGCAAAGGGGAATGCCAGTGATGACCACAGAGCGAGAGATGGGGCAGACCGGGTTTGCGATGTACGACGACGATGGCGGGGAGCACCGCATCCCGCTCGCGCAGACCAGCGGACCGATCGAGCTCGACGTCTCCAATTCGAGCGGCGAGATATCGGTTCGCGCTGGCGCCGGCCCTGACGCCGTCGTCCGATTCCAGAAGGTCGGCGGCCGGGGGAACGACTCGCAGCTCCACATCGAGGTCAACGACAGCCGGATCAAGATCGAGCCGCGCGGCGAGGGCGGTCTCGGCGGGCTGCTGAAGCGGAACCATGGGTCCTTCGACATCGACGTCGAGTTGCCGCGCGAGCGCCTGGCAGACGGCTCCGCCCGCGTCCGCGTTCGCACCGCCAGCGGCGAGGTCGAAATCGAGGAGGTTCCCGGTGAAATCCGCGTGAATACGGCCTCCGGTGATGCGCGCGTTAGCAGCGCCGACGGCGACATCACCGTCCAGACTGCGAGCGGCGACGTAGCGCTGATCCGACCGCGCGGCCAGGTGACAGCGCACACGGCAAGCGGCGACATCCACGTCGAACACGCGGTGCTCTCCCGTTTCGCCATTGCCACCGCCAGCGGCGACACGCGTCTGACCGGGAAGTTGAACGGCAACGAGGCGTCCAAGGTGGAAGGGGTCAGCGGCGACGTCTGGCTGCAACTAGCCGCCTCGGCCATCGAGGAGCTTCGCTACGCCACGGTTTCCGGTGACGCCTCGATTGAAGGGGCGTTGCAGAAGGTAGCCCCGCGCACCTGGCGCATGGGCGAATCCGGCGGGCCGACGATCTCGGTCAAGACCGTTAGCGGTGACCTCCACATCGAGGGGATCCACGTAACGGGCGAAACAGAACCGATCCGCGGGGCCGTGAGCGGCGGCGACACCGTCCCGTTCTCGACGATACCAACGCCACCGACGGCGCCGGCCCCGCCTTCGCCCCCCGCACCGCCGGATGCTCCAATGCCGGTCACCGGAGAGCCGGACGGCCCGGCGGACGAAGCCGCGAGCATCGCGGCGGAGGCGGCACACGAGCCGATCGACGAAGCGGAGCGCCTCGAAGTGCTGCAAGCCCTCGAGCGGGGCGAGATCGACATCGAGGAGGCGCTCAGCCGCCTCGGCGACCCGGACGAGCCGACCGGGGCCTAATCCGCCCCGCAATCCCAACGAGTTTCGTGGTTGGTAGAGCTAGCCGCCGGACGAACGTCCGGCAGGAGAGGACACCATGTTCCAGTCACCGCATGCCCTGGACGCTTTAGTCAACGCGAAGATCGATGATCTCTATGCGGGAAGCCGACCGGTCGCCAGGATTCCAAGGAAGGGATGCCTGACGGGAATCATCGCCAGCGTTCGGCGACCGATCGGCCGCGCGGTGATCGCCGCCGGCGCCCGCATTGCCGGCACGGACTCCGCGCCGACCCGGCCGGCGGCCCCGGCCCACTTCTCGATTTAGCCGTCCGATGGAAGCCCTCGTGAGCCAGCCCTTCGGCCAAACCCCGGCTACCAGCGGACGCGCGCCGGTCGTCGCACTGCTCGGCGCAAATGCCATCTCCGGCATCGGCAATGTGATGACCGGATTGGCGGTGCCCTGGTTCGTCCTCGAGACGACTGGCAGCGCCGCCAAGACCGGCCTCGTCGCCTTCTTTACGGTGGTACCGAATATCCTGGCGTCCTTCTTCGGCGGGGCGCTCGTCGACCGCACCAGTAACCGGCAACTCAGTATTGCCTCCGACCTGATGAGCGGCTGCACCATAGCGATGGTGCCGCTCCTCTACCATACGGTCGGCCTCGAGTTCTGGCATTTGCTGGTCCTGATGTTCCTCGGGGCACTCCTCGACGCGCCGGGCATCACCGCCCGTACCGCTGTGCTGCCGACGCTCGTCGAGCGCGCCGGCATACGGCTGGAGCGGGCGAACGGCGCGTCGCAATCCATCTTTAGCCTTTCCTGGCTGGTGGGGCCGCCCCTGGCCGGCGTGCTCATCGCCTGGCTCGGGACGAGCAACGTCCTTTGGATCGACGCGGCCACCTTTGCCGTTTCCGCGGTTCTGGTGGCGCTGCTCGTGCCGGCCGACGACTCGAAGCCGGAGTCCGAGGGCAACTATTGGCAGAACGTTCGGAGCGGCCTGGCATTCCTGCGCGCCGACCGGTTCCTCTCGACGATTCTGGTGGTCGCCTGCGTGGCCAACTTCGTCGGCGCGCCGCTCTTCGCCGTCGTCATGCCGGTCTTCGCCAAGGAGGCGTACGGCAGCGCGCGGGATCTCGGCTTGATGATGGGCGGATTGGGCGCGGGCGCCATCGCGAGCGCCTTCCTTTTCGGCGTCATCGGGCATCGGGCGCCGCGCGCGATGACGATGATCGGCGGGTTCGCATTCAGCACGCCGCCGATCCTGGCACTTGCCCTGCTGCCGCCACTGGCCGTCACCATCGCCTGCCTGTTTGTTGTCGGTCTCGCGTCAGGGATGGTCAATCCGCTCCTGATGACTGTCATTCAGGAACGCACCCCTGCCGAGCTGCGAGGGCGCATCTTCGGCGCCGTCTTTGCGTTCGCCATGCTTGCCGCGCCGGCGGGGATGCTGCTCGCGGGCTGGTCGCTGGAGGCATTCGGCTTACAGTCCGTCCTGATTCTGATCGGCGGCGTCTTCGTGGCAACCACGATTGGACTCGCCAGGCAGCGCGTCGTGCGGGAGATGGGCGGTCCACCCGACGAATCGTCACCACCCGATCCCGCCGTCGCGGATGCCCGGCCAACCGCGGACGTTGCATAGGCCAACCCTGGAAACACGATGAATGCTTTGTCCGCGTCCACACACGGGACGCGTCGCCCAATCTATGCCCTGCTGGCGGCGAACACCATTTCGCAGATCGGGAACTCGCTCACCTTCATGGCCATCCCCTGGTTCGTTCTGGCGACGACTGGCAGCGCGAGCAGGGCCGGCGTCACGGTGGCCATGGGCACGGTGCCGATGATCATCGCCGGTGTCTTCGGCGGCGCGGTCGTCGATCGGCTCGGATATCGGCGGGCGAGCATCCTCTCCGATCTGGCCAGCGGCATCAGCGTGCTGCTGATCCCCCTGCTCTATCAAACCATTGGCCTGGCCTTCTGGCAGCTTTTGGTGCTGGTCTTTGCGGGATCGATCCTGGACGCGCCCGGCATGCTGGCCCGGCGGAGTCTCTTTCCCGACCTGGTGGAGGACGCTGGCGGACAGCTCGAACGCGCCAATGCGGCCTACAGCGTCACGCGGCGGATTGCCGGGTTGCTCAGCCCGCCACTGGCCGGCATCCTGATCGCCACGCTCGGCGCCAGCAGCGTGCTCTGGATCGACGCCGCCACGTTCGCGATGTCGGCCGGAATCGTCGGACTCGCCATTCCGTCCGTCTCGCATGAGCGCGACCCGTCCGCGGCATCCGGCTTGAGCCGCTATCTGCGTGAGGTTAGGGACGGCTTCGAGTTCGTCCGCCGCGATCGGCTTCTCTTCTGGATAGTGACGACCTTCTCGCTGGGCAGTTTGCTCGCCGAGCCGCTCTACGCCATTGTCCTGCCGGTTTACGCGCGGGAGGAGTTCGGCAGCGCGGTTGATCTTGGCTTTATCTTCGCCGCCCTCGGCGCGGGGTCGCTGGTGGGCAATGGGGTCTACGCGCTGCTCGGTCCACGCCTGCCGCGCAGCCTCTTTTTCATCGGCGGCTTCGCCGTGCGGGCGCTGACCTTCTGGGTGCTGATTGCGATGCCGTCGTGGTGGGTTGTAGCGGGCGCGATCTTCGTCGAGGCGGTCATCTTCGAGCCGATCAACCCGTTGACGATGACGATCGAGCACGAGCGCGTTCCGGCCGGCATGCGGGGGCGGGTCTTTGGCGTCCGCATGGCGCTCGGCTTCGGTACCCTGCCCCTCGGCATCCTCGTCTACGGTTATCTGCTCGAGGGGATCGGCCTGCACGACACGCTCATCGTGCTGGCTCTCGTCAACGCCGCTCTGCCGCTGGCCATGCTCGCCATGCCGGCCCTGCGGGCGATGAATCGGCGCCCCCCCGGCCCCCCAATTCCGCGGGGCCGGGGGGCCCGTTCACACAAACGCCACGCGGCGGAACCGCTTCTTCCCGACCCGCAATAGCATAGCCGAGTCACCAACCTCGACCGGGCGATCGACCTCCTCGATGCGGACGTCGTTGATCGAAAGGCCGCCCTGTTGGGCGAGGCGTCGCGCCTCGCCGCGTGAGGAACAGAGTCCGGCGCGAACGAAGAGCTCGGCGACGGTCATACCGGCATCAAGGTCGGTGCGGGCGATCTTAGTCGTCGGCAGCGATGAATCGTCCACCCAGTCACCGGCCGCGCCGCCGTCGCGAGCGAACAGAACTTGCGCCGCGGATCTCGCTTCGTTCGCCGCCACCTCGCCGTGGTTGAGCCGGGTTGCCTCCCAGGCGAGGACTTGCTTCGCCTCGCGCAAGGCCTCGCCCTCGACGCTCGTCAGCTCCGCGATCCGTTCTTCCGGCAGGAAGGTGTAGAGCCGCAGGAAGGTGGCGACGAGGGCGTCGTCGGTGTTGATCCAGTACTGGTAGTAGTCGTAGGGGCTGGTCAAAGCGGCGTCGAGCCAAACCGCGTTTCCCTCCGTTTTGCCCATCTTCTGACCGGACGCCGTGGTGACCAGCGGGGTCGTCAGCGCGAATGCCTGCACGCCCTCGACGCGGCGGATCAGGTCGGCGCCGCCGGTGATGTTGGCCCACTGGTCGGAGCCGCCGACCTGAAGCAGGCAGCCGTAGGTGCGATAGAGGTAAAGGAAGTCGTAGGCCTGGACCAGCCGGTAGTTGAACTCGACAAAGTTGAGCCCGGTTGTTTCCAGGCGGTTCTTGTAGGTTTCGATCGCCAGCATCTCGTTGACCGAGAAGTGGCGGCCGATGTCGCGCAGGAACTCGATATAGCTCAACGGTAGTAACCAGTCCGCGTTGTTGAGGAGCAGCGCCGGTGGGTTGTCGCCGAAGCGGCCGCCCTCGAAGTCGAGGTGCGGCTCGAACTGTTTGAGCAGGTTGGGCAGGTTCGCCTCGATCTCTGCCGGCGTCGGCACGTTCCGCGTCGAGGTCTTGCCGGAGGGGTCACCCACCAGCGCCGTCCCGCCACCGGCCAGGGCAATCGGCCAGTGTCCCAGCCGCTGCAACGAGGCGAGCAGCATGATGCCGACGAGATTGCCGACGTGGTAGGAGCGCGCGGTCGGATCGAATCCGTCGTAGATCGTCATCGGGCCGCGCTCGAACGCCTGGTGCAGCCCGGCCTCGTCGGTCACATCCTGGATATAACCGCGCTGCCGCAGGTAGTCCACGGGGTTCATGCCCGCGGCCCGCGCCAACTCCGGCGCGCCCGCCTCGGCCGTATCGGTGGTCATCGTCTCGGTTTCAGCCATCAGTCCTACCAGCCGCATTCGCTCGCGCCAATGAGATGTTGGAACAAATAGCACAGATAGGGGTCAGGAG
>JBOGUE010000394.1:0-3124 GCA_050695955.1 Thermomicrobiales bacterium
CCTCAAGCCGATCCCGATCCCGATCCCGATCCCGACCCCGACCCCGACCTCCCCCTGATCGGTCCGCGGAAGGAGAACTCACGATGGACAGACACGCCCGTAGGTGGCTTTGGCTCTTGTTTGCCGCCGCGTCCTTGCTTGCGGTGGGGACGACGCCGGCATTTGCCGAACCGGTCGAGCCGCGCGGCGGCAACGACGGCGACCGGGTGACAATACTCTTGCTCGGCGGCGACGCGGGACCGGAGCGGTCCGGGCTGCGCACCGACTCGATGATCGTCGTCACCATCGACCGCGCGACCGGACAAGCGGCCGTCTTCAGTGTGCCGCGCAACCTGGCGATGACGCCGCTGCCGCCGGAACTCGCCCAACCCTTCGAGTGCGCCTGCTGGCCGTCGTTGTTGAACGAGCTCTACGCCTACGCCGAAGCGAACCCGGGGCTCTTTCCGGCGGACGACCACCCCGGCGCGACGGCGTTGAAGGGCGCCATCGGCCATCTGCTCGGGTTGCCGATCGACTACTTCGCGCTGGTCGACCTGCCGGGGTTCGTCGACGTGATTGACGCTCTCGGCGGGATCGACGTCGACGTGCCGGAACAGGTGACGATCCTCCTCTCCCCGGCGCGGGAAGGCGAAGCGTGGCAGCAATACGACATCCCGCCCGGCCGGCAGCATCTCGACGGCCACCAGGCGCTGGCCTATGCCCGTACTCGCGAGGGCGACAGCGACTACGACCGGATGGCCCGCCAGCGCTGCCTGGTCGGCGCCCTCGCCCGCGGGGCCGACGTCTCGACGCTGCTGCGCTCCTACCCGGAACTCCTCGACCGGCTCACCGACAGCGTCCTGACCGACGTGCCGCGCGACGAGCTGCCGGAGTTGATCGAACTGCTTGATGCGGTCGACTTCGCCGAGGTCGTCGTCCTCGGCTTCGTCCCGCCCGACTACACCGCCGGCTGGATCGACCCCGGCTACCCGATCCCCGACCCTGCCTGGATCCAGCAAACCGTCGCCTCCGTCCTTGACGGCACGTCCGACCAGGGCGAGGCGTTCGCGACGATGCCGAGTGCATGCAGTTGGACGGAGTAGGCGGAAGGCGGAAGGCAGGAGGCGGAAGGCGAGATATCGTCGACCCACGGACCGGGCATGCATCCCTGGTTCTCTTCGTCATGCGTAGACCGGGCATGTATCACCGGATCTTCGACGCCTACCGCCTTCCGCCTACGCCACACGTACCGCGCCCCAATAGCGCGGGCCGTAGTAGCCGTCGTAGAGGCTGCTGATGACGACGCCGGTGCCTTCGTTTTCGGCATGGATGAAGAGACCGTCGCCGATATAGATGCCAACATGTGAGATGCCGGCGCGGTACGTGTTCTGGAAGAAGATGAGATCGCCGGGGAGCCAGGCGCCGTAGTCGATCCAGGCGCCCGCCGCCGGTTGGCCCTCCACCGCGTGCCCGATGTCGATCCCGAGCGTGGTGAGGACGATGTACTGGGTGAAGCCGGAGCAGTCGAAACCGGCCGGGGTGTTGCCTGCCCACACGTACGGGTATCCGAGATAGGCCATGGCAACGCCGGCGATTTGCTGCCCCGGCGGAATCGCCTGGGTCTCCTGGACGGCCACGCCGTCGGCGTTGCGTTCCTCGGATTGGGCGAAGGCTGGTGTGGTGGCGGCCAGCGCGAGTCCGAAAGCCGCCAGGAGCACGATGATGCGGGCCACAAACGGCCCGTGTGACCGCGCGAAGCGCGGTATTTCCCTCGTCATGGAGTTCCTTCCCTCTGTTGACGCCAATCCGAGCCCCCGCTCGGCCGTCCCGCGGGTATCGGGACGCTCGATTCCTGTCTCGCTCCTCTCCGACCCGTACTTCGGTCCTCCGGTTCGGGGATTTCCGCTCCGCGGTCGCGCTGCAACGCTGTCGCGGAGCCTCACCGGCTCAATACGGGACACCGTCCAGCATTCAGGCTTCAGGTTACTGCTTCAGTCCCGGCGCCAAACGTTCGCGCCAATCGCGTACCCGAGCTGTCTGGACGGCGGGAGGCTACCATTCGGGCTAGGCCGGTGTCCAACGTCCAACTCGCGCATCCCATGCGGCCGGCAGGGCGCGGTACGGTACAATGCCGGCCATGTGTGCCGGGCCGGCGCGGGTCTCGCGCTGTCTCGCGTGAAGGTTTGAACGTCTGAAGTTCTGAAGGGAAAGGGGTGAGGGGCGGATGGCCTACCGGTTCCAGGTGGAAGTGCCGGAGTCGCTGGCGGACCAGGCCAACGTCGCCGTCGGGCAGGCGGGCGACGCGCAGGTGGTCGTCGTGCGCCCGCATGGACGGATCTACGACGAGCCGTACGCCGACTTGACGGTGGCCGCCCATTCGCTACGGGTGGTCGACACCCTCTACCGCTGGTTCGACGACCTCGGCGGCTCCCGCCCGGACGTCCGGATCGTGCTCCATAGCGGCGAGCGCGCCTCATTGGAGGAGCACGACCGCGGCTCGATGGTCGGGGCGATCCGGCGCGACCAGCCGTGGGTCGAGCGGACGATTCCGAAGATCGGCGAGCACGACACCCTCGAAACGGTCGCCGGCTTCCGGGAGGAAACGAGCACCGAGCCGGGCGGCGCCCGCGCGCTGGTCATCACGCCGACGCTGGAGGCGCCGGCCGACGAGCGTCCGCTGCGGGTGCGCGAGCTCAATCACATCGCCTTGCGCGTCCAGGACCTGGCCAAGGCCGAGCGCTTCTACACCGATTTCCTGGCGATGGACCTGCTCGGTCGTGCTCGCGGCGGCCCGAACGGATTGCTCCAGGCGCTCGACGGCACCTACGTCTGGGACGACGCGGTGCGGACCGGGACCGAGGCGGACGTGAGCTACCTTCGCAATGGCCCGCTGACCCTGGCGCTACACCGGCTCGGCCGCGGGGCGCGATTGGAGCGGAGCCTGCTCGACCATGTCTCGATCCGGCTCGACGCCACCGCTTTCATTGAGTTGAAGGGCCAGGTGCTCATCCGTTCAATCGAAATGATCGCCACCGCCGAAACCGCCTTCATGTTCCGCGACCCCTTCGGCTTTGTCTGGGAGGTCACGTTGCACGGGGCAACAGCCGCTTGAGGCGGAAGGCGGAAGGCGGCGATGACGTTACGC
>JBOGUE010000395.1:0-2670 GCA_050695955.1 Thermomicrobiales bacterium
GTCCCGGCGGGACTTCGTCGCGCGTAGACCGGGCATGTATCCCCGGTCTCTATCGTCGTTCGAATCCCTTGCCGTCGTGCCGCATTGCCGCCTTGCCGCCCTACTGATGCACCCAAACGACCGTGCCGAGAGGGGCCCAGCCGTAGAGGAACTTGGCGAAGTCGAGCGGCAGGTTGATGCAGCCGTGACTCATCCGGTTGCCGAAGTTGTTGTGCCAGTACGCGCCGTGCAGCGCCTCGGCGTCGGCGTTGATGTACATGACGTTGGGCACATCCTTGACCTCGTAGGAGGACGAACCGTCTGGGCCGTCCTCCTCGCCGAAGCCCACCACCTCGCCGGTTTCGTCAGTGAAGCCGGCCATATCCTGTTTCGGATACTTGAGGCGAACGTGGAACAAGCCGGTCTCGGTGTCGTTCGGCGAGATCCCGGTGCTGACGAGCGTTTGGGCGACCAGCGTGTCGCCCTGGTAGGCCCAGAGCGTTTGCTGGCCGATGCTGATCTCGATCCGGCGCTTACCCGGCGCGGAGAGGTCGCCCATAGGGTTCGGGTTCGGGTTGGTGACGAGGAGCGACTCGTCATAGAGCGGCAAGCTGCCCTGCTCGACCGGTTCGGTGTTGATGCCGAGCGCGCCGGCGAACTCGGCGACGATCGACGCTAACGCCATGCGGCCGTTCTCGCGCTGCATCACTAAGCCGCCCTCGAAGAACTGGACGGTCGTGCCGCGTTCCATCACTGGTTGGCTCAGGGGAGCGCCAAGGTAGTAGGGTCCCTCGACGCGATCATACCAATCGGCGATGTTGCCGCGGACGGTATGGGCGGTCTCCTCGGCGTAGAAGCCGCCTTCCTCGACCGCCTTGGCGGCGGCGTTGCCGGCGGCGGCGACGGGGCGCCAGGCGTACGTCCGGGAATCGCCGCCGCCGAAGTCGCGCCGTCCATCGCGCCGGAAGTTGCCGACCCGTTCCTCCAGGGCGGTCTGGCCGATCGGCATCGTTTCCATGTAGGGCGCGTCGGTCCACATGTATTCGGGATAGAACTGGAGGACGCCGGCCTCAAACGCCTGGCTGTAGCGTCCATCGATCGACCCGAAGGGCTCGGAGATGGGGTTGCCGAGAACCGCCTCGCCGCCATTTGCGCGCCAATAGTCGAGCATGCTGCCGCGAACCGTGTGTCCGGTCTCTTCGACGTAGACGTGGAGCTCGGACTGGCCCAAGTCGGGCGGGAGCTGGACGTTGGCGAGCGCGTCGATCTGCGCCTGTCCGGAGTCCGCTTCCTGGATTTCCTGCGCGGTGGTGGCAACCGGATCGATTCCGGTCGGGAGGAGAGCCGTCGTCAGCGCCAGGGTCGCCGTCGCGGCCACGAAGCGCTTCAGCCACACTCCCATCGTTCCTGTCATCGTGTTCCTCCGAGGTGTCCCAAAAGATCTTGTCCCATTGAATCCGGACCGGCCGGGTTCGCGGCGCGGTCCGGCTCCATGATACCCCGTCGCAAAACCCGTGCCGGGTCTGCCACCGTCATGCTGAGCCGCCGCGAGGAATCGTCCCGTCGTGGTCAGCAAGGCGAGATTCCTCTCTGCGATCGGCATGACGGAATGGTCACGGCACGATCTGAACTGGCGTGCCGCTGGGCGCCCAGTTGTAAAGCCAGGTCGATGTGCCGAGCGGGACGTTGATGCAGCCGTGGCTCATGACCGCCCCGAAATTGTTGTGCCAGTAGGTGCCGTGGATGGCGTGACCGCGGCCGGTGAAGTACATCACGTCCGGCACCCGCGGCACGTCATAGTACTCGCCGCCAATAACTCCTTCCATATCCTGCACCGGGAGCTTCGCGTTGACGAAGTAGAGTCCGGTGGGCGTATCGAACCCTTCCTTGCCAGTACTGACGAAGGTGCTGAGCACGACCTCGTCGCCTTCGTAGGCCCAGAGCGACTGCTGGCTGATCGAAACGACGATCGCTTTCGTGTAACCGGGCGGGGGAGGCGGGCCATCCTTCGGCGTGATCACCGGCGCGATGAACAACTCCTCGCTGTAGATCGGGATGTCGCCTTGCGGTTGGGGCGCGGTCTCGAGCTTGTAGCGCTTGGCGAGGGTTTGGCCCAACGGCACGATCCAGGGGTCGGAGCCCTGTTTCCAGGCAAGCTGCCCGCGCTCGAAGACCTGATAGGTCATCTCGTCGAGGGTGTACTCCTCAGTCAACGGGTTGCCGAGGTAGGCGGCCTCGCCGGTCGCTTCCCAGAGCTGTTTGAAACCAAAGCGGACCGAGTGACCGGTTTCGGGGACGAACCGGTAATCGGCCGTGATCTCTGACGATGCCTCGCCGCCAAGTGGCAGCCAGGCGCGAGCAATGCGGGCCGCCTCGCTGGCCTCCGCGGAGGATGCGCCGCCGAAGGGACCGCGGCTACGAAATACGACGGGCGGGCGCAATTCGGCGCCGATATTGCCGAGCACCACGTAGTTGCCATTGGCGTCACTCTCTGGCCAATACTCGAAGCGGGCGTATTGCAGATACTGGACGATGTGCCCGTTGGCGAGGGTGATCTCTGGTGTGATGGGGTAACCGTAGGCGTTCGCCCCGCCGGCCTCGCGCCAGAGGTCGAGGAAGAGCCGGTCGAGGCTGGGGCCTGTCTCCGGGATGTAGACCGTGCGCGGCGGAGCCCAATCCGGGTCGATCCGC
>JBOGUE010000396.1:0-4136 GCA_050695955.1 Thermomicrobiales bacterium
TCCTGACTCCTGACCCCTGTCGACTGAAAGGAGACACCCCGTGACCGACGTCGCCATCGTCGCCCTCGTCCCCGGTATCGTCGAGTTGGCCAAGCGCCTCGGGTTGCCGTCGCGGTGGGCCGGTCTCGCCGCCGTCGTTGCCGCCACCGCCCTCGTCGCCCTGCGCGATCTTGCGCTCGGCGACGGCCACGGCGGCTCCCTCGCCAGGTGGCTCCTCGCCGGCGTCGTCTACGGCCTCGCCGCCGCCGGCCTCTACTCCCAGGCGCGCCAGTTGCCGTCACCGCGGACATCGGAGGAGCTTGCCGCCGATTGACGCGAGGCGGCGGGCCGCCGGATACTGGTGGCAACGCGCGGATCAGCCTCGGGAGGCCGCCATGTCGATCACCACACAACTGCTGACCTATCGGGATCTGGAACAGTTCCCCGACGACGGCATGCGCTACGAGATCATCGACGGCGTGTTGTACATGTCGCCCGCACCCTTAGAGATCCACCAATGGTCGTCCGGCGAGCTCTATGCCGTGCTGCGGCAGGCGGTGATCGAGACAGGGTGGGGTTGGGTGTACTACGCCCCGGTCGACGTCCGCTTCGCCGAAGACTCGCAAGTACAACCCGATCTCCTCGTCATTCGGCGAGACCGTCTTCATATCTATCAGGGCAACACCGTCCACGGCGCGCCCGACCTCGTCGTCGAGATCATCTCTCCCTCGAACCCCTCCTACGATCAGGTTGCCAAGCGGCGGCTTTACGAAGCAGGCGGCGTCCTTGAGTATTGGTTGGTCGATCCGGGGGCGCGGACGTTCCACATCCTCGCGCTCCGCCACGGCGCATACGTCCCGGTCGACCCGATCGCCGGCGTCTTCCTCTCGACCGTCGTTCCCGGCTTGACCATCGATCCGGTCGCCATTTTCGCCGCCCGCGACTGAGCGGCGCCCATCTTGCGCTGGTCCATCCCCAGGAGGCGGCGCATGGCCAACAACCGCAAGCGTCCTGTTGACCTGTCTGCTCGCGATCTCCTCGCGATCGTCGTCGGTCTGGCGCTCGGCGTCGGGATTGGGGCGGTGTTCGGCGCGCTCGGGCCGGGCCTCGGCCCCGGCATCAGCATCGGCGTCGCCGCCGGCGCGGGCATCGCTTTGGCGCTGGTCTTTGCGCTCAGGGACATCCGACCAACACGGTAAGCCCACGCCGGCAACGCCCCGATCACCATCCTGAACGTGCGCTACTCCGCCGACCCCGCGAGGTACTCCGGCGGGCGGCGTACCGGGTGTACCTGCTCGAAGGCGTAGGCGAGCGTGATCAGGGTCGGTTCGCTGAAGGCTCGGCCCATGAAGCTCATGCCGACCGGCAGCCCGTCGACGTACCCGACCGGCACATTGATGATCGGATAGCCGGCGATCGCCGAGATCTGCGAGCAGGCGCCCGGAAAATCGTCGCCGCCGAGGCTGATCGCCGTCGGCGCGCCGGTGGTCGGGGCGATCAACGCGTCCAGCTCGAGCTCGTCCATCACCGCGTCGATCCCCTGCTCCCGCGCCAGGGCAAGACCGTTGCCGGCCATCTCCTGGTAGTACTCGTCCCAGACCGACCCGGCCTCCAGCGCGTCGTAGAAAACCGCCTGGTCGAAATAGACCAGCGCCTCGTCGGCGTGCGCCTCGTTGTAGGCGACGATGTCGGCAATGCCCCACATCGGTCCATTTGGCGCGTAGTTTGCCAAATAGCGCTCGAGCGCGTACGGGAACTCGGTGATCGTCACCGCCCACTCGGTCTGCCCCGGCGCCAGGTCCTCCACGGTCGGCATCGGGGCCGGATCGACGATGATGGCGCCGGCCGCCTCCAGCACCGGCAGCACCTCGTCAACCAGCGCCCCGGCGTCGTCGACGTAGAAGAGATCGCGCGCGACCCCGATCCGCGCTCCCCGCAATCCGTCCGCATCGAGGAAGCGCGTGTAGTCGACCGCGCCCGGTTCGTGCACCGGGAACTCGGCAAAGAGCGCCGCGGGCGCCGTCCACCCTACCTCCCCGTAGGCCGGATCCGCCGGGTCGTAACCGGCGATCGCGGTGAGGAGGTAGGCAGCATCCTCGACCGTCCGCGCCATCGGCCCGGGCGAGTCCTGCGTGAACGAGATCGGGATCACCCCGGAGCGGCTCGTCAGCCCGACCGTCGGTTTGAATCCGACCGTCGCCGTAGCGGAGGCAGGGGCAACGATCGAGCCATCGGTCTCAACCCCAAGCGCCAACGGCACGTAGCCCGCCGCTACGGCCACCGCCGAGCCGGAACTCGACCCCCACGGCGACCGGTCCAACCGGTACGGGTTGTGGGTTTGGCCGCCGCGCGAGCTCCAGCCGCTCGTTTGCGACGACCCTTCGAAGTTGCTCCACTCGGTCAGGTTCGCCTTGCCCAGGATGATTGCCCCGGCCGCCCGCAGGCGATCGACGACGAACGCATCGCGCACCACCGCATTGTCGAGCAGCGCCAGCGAGCCCGCCGTCGTCTCCATCGCGTCCGCGGTGGCGAAGAGGTCCTTCACCAGCACTGGGACGCCGTGCAGTGGGCCGCGCCCTTCCTCTCGCGCCAGCTCCCGATCCCGCGTCGCGGCGATCTCCAGCGCCTCCGGGTTGAGCTCGATCACCGCGCCCAAGCCGCGATCCCCGCCATCCATCGCCTCGACCCGGGCCAGCGACCAGGCGACCAACTCGGCGACGCTGAGTTGCCGCGCGTCCAACGCCCGCCGCAACTGGCCAACGGTGGCATGTTCGAGCGCCAGCAGGTCATTTGGCTTCGTGGTCGCGGCTGGCGCCGTCGGGCTGACCGCCACGGATGGCGACGTGGCCGTCGGCGACGCGGTCCGCATCGCCGACCGATCAGTCAACCGCCGCGCGCCAATCGCCCCAGCGGACATGCCCCCGGTCAGCAGCGCGCCCGCCACCAACCCCCGCCGCGTCAGGCGCCGGTGCGAGCTCGTTCGATTGGAGGGTCGTGGCGCCATCGTCAGGTTCGCCTCACTTCGCCGCCTCCGTCATGCCGACCGCCCCCTTTCATCATTCCGACGTTAGGAGGAATCTCTCCCGCGGGACTGACGCCGCAAGAGATTCCTCGTACCTCGGAATGACGGGGTATCGCCGTCCTCGCCGTCCCTGCCGTCCTCGCCGCCCTACTCCTCCACCGGCTCGATCAGCTCCGGCCCGTTGTGCCGCACATTATTGACCGCTCGACTCACTGGACGCGCCTCCATTTCTGCCGCCGGGTAGGGGCGCAGGAGGTGTTCGACGGCGTGCGGGTTGTCGACCTCCCGGCTCAACCACTCCTCCTCGTCCTCCGGGTGCAGGATCACCGGCATCCGGTTGTGGACGGTGGCCATCAGCTCGTTCGGCGTCGTCGTTAGGATCGTGTAGGAGGTCAGCACCTCGCCGTCCTCCTCCCGCTCGTCGTAGAGCCCGGCGAAGGCGATCAGCGGCTGCTCGGGCACCGTTATGTAGAACGGCTGCTTGCCGCCCGCTTGTTGCTGCCACTCATAGAAGCCGCTCGCCGGCACCAAACAGCGCCGGTTGCCCATCAGGGGGCGAAACATCGGCTTCTCCAGCACGGTCTCCGACCGGGCGTTGATCGGCGCGAAGCTGTCTTTTTCGCCCGGCTTCCGCCAGCGCGGGATCAATCCCCATTGCATCAGCCGCGCCGCCCGCTCCGCTGCATCTTCTTCGAGGATCACCGGCAACCGCTGCGATGGCGCCGCGTTGTAGGTCCCCGGCAGCTCGATTTGTATCCGCCGCAATTGAAATCGCTCACTGAACTCCAGCTCGTCCAATCGCCCAGCCACGACGTAGCGACCGCACATCCGACCTGACCTCCTTTCGGCCGCTGCCCGAAGCGCGGCGCCTCATCGCGCCCGCGCGTATGTGCATATAGTACCCAGTACCCAGTACCCAGTGCCCAGTGCCCAGTGCCCAGTCAGGTACGAAGGATCGCCGCCGTTCATGGCAGCTCGGTTGGGATGGAACAACGAAGCTCGGAGAACGACTGGGCACTGGGAACTCGGTACTGGGCACTGGGCTTGACGCCGCGACCGCCGGTCGCTACTGTGAGGATCACGGAACAGGTAACAGGAGCTAGAAGCCAGGGGCCAGAAGCCAGGGCCAGGCGCG
>JBOGUE010000397.1:0-3488 GCA_050695955.1 Thermomicrobiales bacterium
GCGCTGCCGGAACGCCCGGAGACGGTCGTGACCGTTGGTGCGATCGCGGGACGGATCGTCGAATTCGGCGGGCAAGCGACCGTGGTTGAAGGCGCGCGGCTCAAACTGGAGCGGGCCGTGGCGATCGTCGCCGAGGCGCGCGCCGCGCGAGCGACCGAGTATGCCGACCTCTCGCGGGAAGCCGAGGCCTTTCTCGCACACGTCGAGCGGGAGCGCACGCACCGGGATTTCGGACTCACCGAGCTGGCAGACCTGGAGACCGATCTGGGCAAGCTCAAGCGCTGGGCCGAGCAAATCCGCGCCCGCGACCACTTTGCCACGGCCTCGGATCGTCTCCTCGACGATTGCTTCGCTCGTTGCGATACGGCGCTGGCAGCGTTGCTCGACGATGCCTCTGGCCGCGGAACGGAGGAGCGGCCGTGAAGTGGATCACCCGGCGCAACGCCCACGTCGATCGCACGTCCTGTCCCTGGCTGATCCGGCGCTTCATCGACACGGAGGCGGAGTTCGTCTTCGTCCCGGCAGACGTAGACCCGGCGTCGCTCGAGGGGCACACCTTCGACATGCGCGGCGCCGAGTACAGCCACGAGAACGCCACATGCACCTTCGAGGTGATGGTCGAGCGCCACGCCCTCCAGGGCGATCCGGCGCTGGTGGAGATGGGACGCATCATCCGCGACGCCGACGTGCCGCCTAGCCGAAGCCGGCGGCCCGAAGGGGCTGGCCTCGACGCGTTGATCCGGGGCTTTCAGCTCAGCGTCCGCGACGACCACCAGAAGCTCCGCCTGACGGCGCCCCTCTATGACGCGCTCTACGCCTACTGCCGAGCAAAAGTGGCTGACAAACCGTCCAAGCAGGGCGCCCCCCGACCCAGGCTGCGCTACAGCCGCCGCATAGCTGAACACCTGGCGGACGACGATACGCCGAGCCTCAGCGTATGAGGAAAAGCATGCAGGGAGTGACCTCGACGGTGCTTTTCGTCTGCCTCCACGGTGCGGCCAGAAGCCGCATGGCGGCCGCCTTCTTCAACGCGGTGGCGGCGGACGGATGGCTGGCCACCTCGGCCGGGCTGGACGCGCAGGATTCCGTCAGCGCCAATGCGGTGCGGCTGTTGGCCGGCAGTCACGCCGAGGCTCTGTTGGACCATGCTCCACCCGTGCCATTCGCCGCGGTCCCGACGCCTGATCGCGTCGTGGCCATCGACTGCGCGGTTCCCGGCGCCGTGCGATGGAATCTGCGACACCAGGAGGTGAACGAGGCAATGCGCGACGAGATCCGGGACCGCGCCGAAGCACTCGCCCGCTCGGTCAGTGACTCGGGCCGCCGAGCTTGACGAGGAACGTCATGACGACATCCGGCTGCCCCTCGCGAGTGACGACAATCTCGGCCTCCCAGTTACCGCCCATCCCCATCGACACCCGCTCCGCCAGGTACCGCCCCTCGCCCTGATGCACGGCCTCGTCGGTCGAGACGCCGTGGTCCATGTCGATGTGCCGCGTGCGGACCTCGACGATCGCATCCTCGACCGGCTTGCCCGTCGCGTCCCGCACCTCGAGGATCAGGTCAACCGGTCCGGCGTTCGTCGAATCGGCTGTCAGCGTCACGACCAGTCCGTCGCCGGCAACAGGCGTCCCCCAACCCACCGGCGCACACGTGGTGACGTTCGCTTCCGGCGTCGCCACGGGTACACACGGCGTCGCGGCCGGCGAGGCCATATCGGCGGCCACGTCGTTATCACCTGCCGGCGAGAGTGCCAGCAGCACGAGGCCAACGCAAACAACACCCGGCATGAGAAGCCATCGACCAGACAAGTGCATCTGCACCTTGGTCACTCCCCGCCAACCAACCCGATTTAGTCAGCCGGCTGCTGCCGGGTTTGTTCGGTCAGCGCGGCGGCTTCATCCCCGCGCCGGACGCACCGATAAAGATCTCCATGCGGGAATCACCGGTCGTCAATCACGACGCCATGCTTGGCCAAATACGTATCGATCAAGCGGCGGGCGATGCTGATCCTGCCCGGCAACCCCGGCAAGTTGTGCGGCGTGAACCACCCGGCGTCGGCGATCTCGCGCTCGTCCATCAAGATCTCGCCGCTCGCGTACCGGGCCATGAACCCGATCATCAGCGAATGGGGGAATGGCCACGGCTGGCTGCCGAAGTAGCGGACCTCGTCGACCGCGATCCCGACCTCCTCGTCGATCTCGCGGGCAACCGCTTCTTCCAATGACTCACCCGGCTCGACGAACCCGGCCAAAACGCTGTACATGCCGGGCGCGAAGTGCGGACCGCGCGCCAACAGCACCTCACCCTCCCGCTCGACCAGCGTGATCACCGCCGGGGAGAGCCGGGGAAACTGCAACATGCCACACGCTGGGCAACGTTTGGCCCGCTCCCGCGGGTGATCCTCCGTCGGCCCACCGCACCGACCGCAGAACTGGTGATCGCGGTCCCAGGCCACGATCTGGGCCGCCCGCCCCGCTAGCACAAACAGATCGTCCGGCACCGCTCCGAAGAGCGGCCGCAGACCCGAGAAGCGCATGCCCGCCGGCGGCTCGAAGCCGACCGGCATCTGCACGGCATAGCAAGGCCGTCCTCCGAGCGCGCCCAAGTAGTGGCAGCAGTCGACCGCCGCATCGCCGCCCGTCAGGTCACGCGCGCACGGAATCGCCATCGCCTCTTGGCCGACGACAAGCACCTCACCTTCACGAAAGACGAACCACAACACGTCGCCATCGAGTGCAAGGTCTGCCGGCGGCGCAACCGCGGAGACAAAGGGTTGATCCATAGCGCCGGCATTGTACAGGGGTCGGGAGCTAGGAGTCAGGAGTCAGGGAGAGGACAAGTGATCGTACCCCGTCCTGACTCCTGCCCCCTCAGAATGGCAGGCCCTGGGCGCCGAGCACGCCCTTGAGCGTCGCGATGTCGCCCGTGTGATTAGCGTTGTGCACGACAGTTAGGACGAGCACGTCGGCCACTTGCCGGTCGTTGGGGCCAAGTTTGACCGTTCGGTCAAGCTCATCGGCGGTGAGGTCGCCGAGATAGTCGTCGGTCGCGGCGCGCACCGCTTGCTCGTACGCACGAACCGCGGCCAGTGACAGTGTTGCCGCGCAACTCGGACCAATCATCTCCGCGTCCCGGCACGCGGGAGACGCCGATCCGGTCGCTCCATCCGTCTCGCTCCCAGATCATCGGCCGCCCCAAGATGACCTGCTGCACAAAGGCATCCTCACTCCCGACCAAATGCAGCAGCGCGGCGCCGATCGAGTTCGCCACCCCGGGCGGCGCCGAGTTGACCTGCTCCTCCGTCAGGTCTTCGGCGGTCGCGTCAAAGAGCCCTCGCATCATGCCAAACTGACGATTTACGTACTCGACGGTATGCATCCGATCCTCCTCTCCTCCTCAGCGTCGCTAAGACCGTGTCTGACGTGGCCGCACCAGGCGCCAGAAGAAGTAAACGACAACGGCGGCCACCACGCCCGCCCCGACCG
>JBOGUE010000398.1:0-10202 GCA_050695955.1 Thermomicrobiales bacterium
GAGGTCGGTCATTTCGTTCTCCGACCAACGGTAGGCGTGCTCTTCGCCGTCGGCGGTGAGTGAGCGGCCGACGACCTGGCCGGACTCGTTGATGTCGGTGACGCTTGCCTGGTCGCCGCCGAGCGTGCCGAGGTCGGACATTTCGCCGTCTTGCCACAGAAAGACGTGCCGCGCGCCGCCGGCCGTGTCGGCGCTGCCGGCGATCTGCCCGGCGTCGTTGATCGCCGACGCCGCGGCCGTCGCCCCGCCGAGCGTGCCGAGATCGACCATCGTCCCGTCGTCCCACAGGAAGGCCCGGCGATCACCATTGGCGAGCCGCGACGTGCCGACGACCTGCCCCTCGCCGTTGATCGCAAAGGCGCGGCTTTCGTTCCCGCCGAGGGTGCCCAGGTCGGTCATCTGGCCGTCGGCCCAGCGGAAGCCACGCCACTCCTCGTTGGGTAGTTGGGCGACGCCGACGACCTGACCGGCGTCGTTGACGTCATAGGCGGCGCTGCCAGGACCGCCCAGGGTGCCGAGGTCGATCATCTCCCCGTCTTGCCACAAGAATGCGTGCCGCTCGCCGTCGGCTGTTCCGGCCACGCCGACGACGTCCCCGTCCGCGTTCGAGTGGTAGGCGTCGCTGCTTGCGCCGCCGAGCGTGCCGAGATCGACGATCCGCGCCACCGGTTGCGGGGTCGACGTCGCGGTCGGCGCCGGCTGGGGGGTGGGTGTCGTCGTTGGAGTTCCGGCATTGCTCGACGCGGATTGGTGTTGCACCGTGACGTCGGTGGCCAAGCCGGCCACGGTGACCGGGGTGTCGGCCGCGGCCAGGTAGCCGTCCGGCGGCTTGCGATCCTCCAGGACGTAATTGCCGGGCGTGAGGTTCACGATCGTCACCGTGCCGTCGTCGACGCCGTCCTCCGGGTCGCAGGCCGCGCCGCGATAGGCGCCGCGAGCCCCGTTCCCGGCGTCGTCGTAGATTTGGAAGCAGGCGCCGGGGAGGGCGGTTTCGGTCTCGTCGACGACACGGACCTGGAGAGCGCCGGCCGCCGTCGCGGGATCGCGGACCGCGTTCACCACCTGCCCAATCGCCTCGACGACGATCTCCGGTTGGTCGTGGACGACGTCGCTGCCACTCGTCTGGGCCACGATCAGGCGGCCGTGCAGCGCCCGCGCATGCGCTTCCTGCGCCTCGCGCCAGGCCGCCTCCAACTGCTCGACAGGGAAACTCTGCGGGAACCCGAGCAACAATCCGTGTGTGATCACGATCGCCGGCACCGTCGGCGGCAAGGCGGCTTGGTCGACCTGCTCGAATCCGGCACGCTGGTTCACCCGTTCCGGGTTCTCCGCGCTGAGCAGCCCATTCCGATCAGGGTTCTCCTCGGGCACCAGCTCGAGGAAGCGCGCAATGAACCCCGGCGCCACCCCATCGACGTAGACGAGTCCGCCGACCTCGGCCGGAAACTGGCTAGCGAAGAGGCGGACGATCACGCCGCCCCACGACTCCCCGACGAAGATACACGGGCACTCGACGTCGGTCGCGTCGATGAGCGCACGGAGGTCGTTCACGCTCTCCTGGGCCGTACGTTCCGCCTCCGGCGCGGGATCGCTCTGCCCCAACCCGGCCCGGTCGTAGCTACAAACGCGGGTCGTCTGCGCAATCTCCGGTTGGATCTCGGCCCAAGTCTCCGAGAATCGACCCGGCCCACCCGCCTCCAGCAGCACCGTCGGGCGGCCCGACCCGGTGCAGGAGAGGAAGAGGGAGCGGCCACCGATATCGACCCGGCCCGGCGTCGCAGCCGGTGTCCCCGCGGGCGGCGAGGCGGTTTCCGGCGACGGTTGAGACGTCGGCGTCGGCTGGACTTGCACCGGTGGCACGGTCGGCACCGCGCCGTCGCGGCGATTCGGTACGCGCACCGTCGTCACCTCTTCGTCGGCGGTGACCGCGACCGGAATATCCGCTCCTTTGGCGTACCCCTCCGGCGGCCGATTCTCCTCCAGCACGTAATTGCCGGGTTCGAGGTTGCGGATGGTGATCGTCCCGTCCTCATCCCCATCGTCGCCATCGCAGCGGGCGTTGCGATAGTCGCCCCGCGTGCCGCCGCCGGCATCGGCGTAGAGCTGAAAGCACGCGCCGGGGAGCGGCTGCCCAGCCTCGTCCACCTTCTCGATCCGCAGTGTCCGGTCCGGCGCCGCCCCCGCGGCGGCGACCAGTATGTGTCCGACTAGCAAGGCGGCGATCGCGGCACGAAACATCTGACGCCCTTCCCGAAGCGACGGGAGCACCAAGCAACCGATGACTCGAATGATCCTAAGCGTAAGGGTGTCACCGTCGCTGTCAAGCGCAGACTCGCCAACGGTCGGGTGTTATGTGCCAGTGCGACCGCGGCGCAACTTCGCTAACGGAGCGGCAATCAAGACATGTGCGGTGCCTCCGCGTATCACACGCTGGCCGCAAAAAAAGTGTCATCTGGGACTGACCACCTGCGTCCCATTAGGCAAGCCCGTCACCCTCCGCGCCGAGGCGGTCGATCACGAGGGGTGCGAGGCGCAACACCTCCGCGCGGGCTTGGGCCACGTCCGCCGCCCCGGTCACCTGGAGCTCGATCAGGACGCCGCCGGTGAGGACCAGCAGGGCGGCGCCGGTCTCGGTCCACGGGGCAAGGAAGGCCCGATCCCCGATCCCGGCGACCGGCTCTGCATCGGGACGCAACGGCAGGAGGAGATCGAACATCTCGCCGGGGAACACGAAGACCCCCACGCTGACCAAGCCCGACGGCGTGCTGAAGCTGTACTGGCAGGTGAACGGATCCCGTTCCTCCACCACGGCGCTCGCCTCCTCCGCTCGCCCCAGCCGGCGCAGCGCGTCCTCCGCGTCGGCCCGCGTGAGCAGGCTGCACGGGTCCGGGGTCACTGCCGTGGGGGTCTCCTCGATGCACGCGCAGGTCGTCGCATCAAGGGTTTGGCCCGGCAGGCAGACGGGCGGGCAGGGGCCGCAAGCGGAGGCGTCGCGGTTGGCGCGGCATTCGCCCTCGCAGCACGTGAAATCGGGGTCGCACCGCGAGACACACGCCCCGTCTCGGCAGACTTCGCACCGCGTCGCGTCGCAGACGTTGTGGGCGAGCTCGGCAATACCGCCGACCGGCCTGGCCGCGTCGGCGAAGAGTTCGGCGGGCGTGTTGCCAACTGGAGGCATGAGCTGAAACAAGGGCCGCGGCGATCCTCCGCTGCTGGCGTACGCCTCGAACGCGGGGAACGCGTCCACCCTTCCGGCGAACGTCACGACGGCGCGCTCCCGCGACGCATCCAGGCGGATGAGAAAGAGCCCTTCGTAGTCGATGTCCGGCGAGCCGCGCCAACACGGATTATTGCCATCGGCATTCAGGTAGACGCCAAAGAGGGTCACGTCTCTCGACGACCAAAACACGGAAAACCGGCCGCGGTTCCGCGCGGTCGCCGTGCATTCCACGTCGCCGTCTTCGCAGTCAACCTCGTGCGTTGGGCTACACCAATGGGTGCCACCGCGTTCTCCGACCACCCGGCCATTTTCAACGTCGATGGTGATCTCTGAATGCATGCGCGACGGGGCGTTGAAGTCGGCGCTGAAGGTGCGCTGGTCGGTCAGAAAGCAATCGTTGATCGCCGTCGGTCCGGGGAGCATGGTCATGCCGGCGAAATCCCCCGCGGGAACCGGCTGACTCACGCCGGGCACGTCCCTGGGAATGAACGCGTTGACCCAGAGGGTTATCGTCGTGATCCCGCAGCGCTCGCCGCCTTGCGCCCGCACCGCCGGCAGGTCGTTGGCAGACCCGCGGGCTGCGCGACCCCGTTGGAACCACGCCCGGCCAAAGCCGAGCCCACCGAGGCAACCAACGAAGTCGCGAACGACGTGGCGGCGCGACGACGCCGACGCCAGCACGCGAGCGAAATCGTCGAACCGCCGGTCATGCATGACCTAATCCTTGGGAACCGTCACGACGCCATGCCCGCGGCGGTTACGTGAGAGAGGTTCCGCCCCAGCATGGCCAAGGTAGGGGCCACTGTCAAGCGGCGTGGCGCTCATCGCCCGAGTGTCCGTCTTGCCCGCTCCACGAACTGATAGACGCGCTGCCGGCCGGCGAACCGGGACCGATTCGCGGACCGTCGATCGGAGCGCGGCTCGACCAGCTTGGCCACCTGATGGTCACGGCGAACGTAGCGCGGCGCATGCGAACAGTGGTCGATGCGGTAGCCCACACGCTGGCCCATGGGCGCGCTCGAATGCCAGCAGATGAGGGATGACCGGGAGTGAATAGTCGCCGGTCGTTGACCGTCGTTCTCGCAATTGACCGCCGATGCTAGGATGATCTCAGGCATCGCGCTTCGACGAAGCACCCCACCGAGGGATATTCCATGGGTCGCCGACCTCGCCGGATCGGGACTATTCCAGCCACGCCGCGTGGCCGCCTGGTCGCGATCATCGCGATCTGGCTGACCGTCGGCCCGATCCTCTCCGTGGCGTCCGGCCCATCGACGTCGCATGCGACGCGAATACCACCGCGCCAAGTCGTCTGCCCGGACGGCGCGACCCCCGTGGCGGCGATCCCGAACTGGGGCGCGTCCGAACCGACCACCGACCTCCTGTGCGATCTGCTGGACGCCACCCCCGAACGCGCCCCCAACTGGGGCAGCCGGCCGCCGGCAGCCGTCACGGTCCAATTCGAGGTCGGCGGCACCCAGGCCGAGGTGATCCAGTTGCCGGAGGCGCTTGGCCAGGCGGCCGGCGAGGGGGGTGCGCTGGCCGCGGCCGGCGCGCTGCTTGCCTCGCCCCGCGATCCGCGTTGGTCCGCGGTCAACCAGTGGAACGAGGGGATCCTGGCCGCCCAACAGCGGGTCTTCCTCGCTACCGGCGTGATTGTGCCCGGCAATGTAATCAAGGCGATCGTCATGCTCGAATCAGGCGGCGTGATGCCCGCTGGCGCCAACGCGGGAGGGCTGATGAACGTGAGGCGCCCGGCCCTCGGCGCGAGTCGCTACGACTTCCGGCGTATCGCCACCGACCCGGTCTACTCGATCTATGCCGGCGCCTACGAGCTGGCGTTACGCTCTCTCGACTCCGGCAAGCGGCCCTGGGAGAACGTCGCGCTCGGCTACGTCGCGGGCCACTACGACCCGACCGGCGCTGCCACGAGCAGCGACAACGATTACCTGCGCCGCTTTCGCGGCTTCCTCGACGAACTGGAGGAAGCGGGCCGCGTCATCGTCAAGGGCGGCTCGACCGACGCGACCGGTGTCGCCGCGATTTGGGGCAACATCCTGATTAACGGCGCCCCGCCCATCCTCTCTCAGGAGTTCGGCCCGACCGACTTCAGCGTTTACGTCCGCCCCGAGTGGTACAGCTACGCCCTCGACTACGGCTTCAACCAACCGGGGCACACCGGACTCGACGTCGCCATCGCCGCCAACACCCCACTCTACGCGCCGCTCGACGGCACGATCATCTGCGCCGGTACCGGCAACGGTACCGGCGAGGACAGTTGCGCCGCGTTCCTCTCTTCCTACGGCGGTCCGACCTCCGGCCGCCTGCAACTGAAGCTGCCCAACGGCGACATGCTAATCCTGGGTCACGTCAACGTCTCGATCGTGCAGCCCGGCGCGCAGATCCGAGCCGGTCAGCAAATCGGTCTTTCCGGCAGCATGAACGGCGATCACGTCCACGTCGAGTACCGGGTCCGCGACGCGTCTACCCGGTCCGGTTGGCGGATCATCGATCCGCGTGGTCCCTTGAGCGGCATTGAGACCGTTCCCACCCCGGCCGGCCCGATCATCGTGCCAACTATGGCCCCGACCGGCGCGCCGACCGCGACGATGGCCTCAGAGGACGCCACGCCGTCGTCGCCGACGTCCGGCAGCCCATCGCCGCCGACGACGGGCAGCCCGTCGCCAACCACAGCAGTCACACCCAGCCCGACGCCACCCTCGCCGGCCACGCCCGCTACCCCTGACCTAGCGTCGCCTATTGCGGCTCCTGATCAGGACGGCGACGGCCTCACCGTCGAACAAGAAATCGAACTCGGTACCGACCCCGCCAACCCGGACACCGACGGCGACGGCCTAGGTGACGGCGACGAGGGGAGTTGGGGCACGAACTCGCTCGACCCCGACTCAGACGATGATGGTCTGAGCGATGGCGCGGAGGCGAACGAGTACAGTTCCGACCCCCTGGTGCCGGACACCGACGGCGACGGCGTCCTCGACGGTGACGAGGCCGCCGCCGGCTCCGACCCCACTGACCCGGCCAGCGTTCCATCCTAATCTCCTTGATAGCACGCAAACCGGTAGGGTCGAGTCCATTCGCGGGGTTGCAACCCCACGCTGAACTTACCTACAGAAGTCCCTCCGGGACCGTGGTGACGGACGCCCCGTGCTCAGCCCTGGAAGAGCTGTTTAGGTTGAGCCTGGGGATTCATCCCCGGGAATCGCTATTGCCCTGGGAAGTAAGGCCGTATAGTGTGCGGGTATCAAATCGAGCGGATCGCCGGTGGCGGCGATGGATTGTCGCGTCCCGACCCTCGCTACGGGGTGGGCGGATGGTGTCGTTGTTGAACCAAGCCAGGGTCCATGCTTCCCCGGCCGCGGTCCGCCGCCTGATCGGCATGCTCGCGCTTGGCGTTGCCGTCGCCGTGCTGGCCGGCTGCTACGAGGACGTCGCCGACGCGCCGACCGCGGGGCCGACGCTCGGCGCCCCGACGACCGAGCCGACCGTCGCCGAAACCCAGCCACCGGCCGACACGCCACCGCCCGCCGAGACATCCGAAACGCAACAGGCAACTGCCGAACCGACCGAGCCACCGGCGGCGTCACCCACGGCCCAACCACGGGCGACGAACACGACTGTGCCGCCAACGGCGACGCGGGCCGCAATCGCCACGGCGACCGGCATCATCATCCAGCCACCCCGCATTCCGACCGCGACGGCGACGCGGGCGCCGACCTCGACGCCGCGTCCTCCCCTTGCGACCGCGACCCGGACGCCCACGGTGAGGCCGACCTCGACGCCGCGCCCCACGGCAACCGTCACGCCGCGGCCATCCGTGACGGCGACCGCGCCCGCGATGGCGACGAGCAGCCCAACACCGCGCCCCACCACGACCGCGACGACCGTGCCGCCGACGATCACGCCGACGGCAACTTCGATGGCGACCGTTACCGTGACCGCGACTTCTGAGCCGACCGTCACCGTGACTGCCACGACGGAGCCGACCGTCACCGCCACGCTGCAACCGACAATTACCCCGACGATTGAACCGACGATTGAGCCGACGATCACCGCGACACCGGAACCGACCGCAACCAACACCGCCGAGCCGACGATCACGGCCACAGCCGAACCCACGGTCACGGCAACGCCCGAACCGACGATTACGCCGGTGCCGGAACCTACAGTGACCGCAACGGCAGAGCCAACCGCGACGCCAGAGCCAACGTTGACGGCCACACCTGAGCCGACGCTCACCCCCACCGTCGAGCCGACGGCGACGCCCGAGCCCACGCACACACCGACAATAGAGCCGACCGTGACGGCCGAACCGACGATCACGCCCACCCCGGAATCGACCGCGACGCCGGAACCGACGATCACGCCGACGATGGAACCGACGGCCACACCCGAACCGACCCTGACGCCGACCCTGGAACCAACCGCCACGCCGGAGCCGACCCTAACCCCAACACCCGAACCGACCGCGACCCAGGAATCGACCGCCACGCCCGAGCCAACCGCGACCGTCGAACCGACGGCCACCGTCACTCCGGCGCCGCCCGCCGTCATGCTCATCTTGATCTTGGACGAGGCGGGGCAACCGGTGCCCGGCGCCTGCATTGCCCTGCGCGGCGCCGTCGAGTCGTACGAGGTCTGCGATGACGGCGAGCGGGACGCCGACGTCACCCCCGGCGCGATCGAGCTCGACGGCGTTGTGACGGGCGACTACACACTTGAAGTCACCCAAGTGCCGCCCGGTTTCACGGCTTCGCCGTCACCGTTGACGGTCCCGCCGGGCGAGTTGGTATCGACCGAGGTCCTTCTCACGGCGTCCGAACCCGCCACCCCGGAACCGACGGCGACCACGGAGGCCACGGCAACGCCGGATTCGACCGCGACCCCAGAACCAACCGCGACACCGGAGGTGCTCCCGACCGAAGAGCCGACAGCCACCCAGGAGGTCGTGCCGACCGAAGAGCCGACCGCGACGCCGGAGCTCACCGCCACGCCCGCGCCGACGGCCATCGTCGAGCCGACGGCGACCCTCGAACCGACCGCGACGATCGAGATTCCGCCGGTAGATTTGGGCCTGCCGCCACCGCTGCCGCCGCCATCTGAGGTTTTCCTGGTTGGCGACCTGCAGGACGAGCTCGGTTGTCCCGCCGACGGCGACCCCACGTGCAACCTCGCCCTCCTCAGCCAGGAGAACGGCATCTGGAGCGGTAGCTTCCCGCTCCCGCCGGGCGAGTACCGCTACCGGATTCTGGCCCGGAGTGACCAGGATCAGTTCCTCGGCGAAGGCGGCGATCCGGACGGGGAAGACCTCACGCTGACGGTGCCGGAGGGCGCCCGCGTCGTCTATGTTGCATACAACAGTCACACCGGCGAGATCGTCGTGCAGCCCAGCCCAATTGACGCGGTCCTTTCCACCGAGTTCGGCGTCTTCCCGCTACGCCCGACCGAGGACGGCACGTTCGAGCTCTTCTTCGACGCGCCCGCGGGCCCGGCCACCCTGCAAGTGCTCTTCGACGGTCAACCGGTCAACGAGGAGCAGATCGGCCTCGAAGAGGACGCCCGCCTGCACGTCGTCGTCGACACCCAGGGCGCCTTCGTCACCCTCGAAGCCGTGGAGCCCGCGTCCCTCGCGGTCACCAAGCTCGACGAGGGCGGCACCCTCCTGCTCGACGCCTGTTTCGCCGTGCTGAACGAGGACCAGACGCTGGCAGGCCAGGCCTGCGACGCCGACGACGGAACGGCGGACGGCATCACCACGATTCGGTTCCCGAACGGCCTGTCGCCGGGGACATTCACCCTCATCGAAACCCGTACGCCTGAGGGCCAACCGCCGGCCGCGGAACAGCCGGTCGATCTCGGTCCGGGCGAGAATCAGATACAGGTACAGGTACAGGTACAGGTACAGGTCAGCGCGAGCGCCAGCGCTGCCGCTCCGCTCATCGTCCGCACAAGGGAGGCTCAGGCTCTATGACGAACCTTGCCCGCCGCCGATTCGCCGCGCTCCTCGCCGCCGTCGTCGTGGCGACGCTCATTGTCACGCCCGGCCAGTCGCCGGGACTCATCCCACGGGCCGCGGCGCAGAACGACACGGTCGAGGCGGTCGCTTTCACCTGCCCGGCGACCGTTGATCCTGCCGCCACCGATCAGGCAGCCTTCGCGGATGTCTGTGTGGAGCCGGTGGACGGACTGACCTTCTCCTTGACGGCCGGCGGCGTCACCCGGCGGCGCACAACGGCCGGCGGCGAGCCGGTCTCGTGGTCGGCCGTTGCCGGCCCGTTCACGATGCAATTAGAGGATCCGCGGGCGGACCAGGCCGTCGCCTTCTGCGCCTCCGAGACCGACTGGCAGCGGGCGCTGATCGAGGAAGGCACGATCGAAGGCGAAGTGACCGGGGATGGCGGGCTAACCTGCCAGTGGTATCTCCTCCCGGAGGCCGCCGTGCCCACCGCGACGACGGCTGCCACGGCCACCGCCGCACCCAGTGCGACCGCGACCCAAGCGGCGACGGTGGCCCCGACCGCGACCCAGGCCCCCACACCGACGCCAGGCCCCACCGCGACCCCGACGCCGCCGCCCATCGACCTCTCCGCCCCCGGCGACCTGGTGATGTTTCTCGGCAATCCCCCGCACGCGGGTGAGGCGACGGGTCCCGGACCCGACGGACAGCCGGCGCTCCTCTGGCGCTATCCGCTCGGCCAGCGTGTCCTCTCCTCCCCCGCGGTGACGAACGGCACGGTCTACGTCGGCGGCGACGCGCTCTACGCCCTCGACGCGGCGACCGGGACCGAACGCTGGCGGGTTGACCTCGACGGCGACGTCGTGGCCTCGCCGGCGACGATCGCCGGCGTCGTCTTCGCCGGCAGCGAGTCGGGCGAGTTCGTCGCGGTCGACGGAGCGACGGGCGCGGTCTACTGGCGATTCGCCACGGAGGGGAAGATCCGCTCCTCGCCGGCCATCGTTGACG
>JBOGUE010000399.1:0-9170 GCA_050695955.1 Thermomicrobiales bacterium
CCCGCAGATCGACCGAGTACGTCTTCATGGCCCGTCCCTCCTGTGCGGACCATATTATCCGCAATTCGCTCTAAAAGATGAATACGCTCGCGTATCGCGGTCGTGCTCATTGCTCTCTCCAAATCCCCACTGGTACTGCTCAAATCACATTCAATGTACATCAGATTTGAGCCGTCCGGCCGACGGCTGTGGATTTGTGGCGTTGCTTTGGGCCGGCAGCGCAACCTCAACCGTCGTGCCCTTCCCTGGTGCGCTTGTCAGGACAATTTTGCCGCCGTGGGCTTCGACGATCGTCCGGGTGATGCTGAGGCCGAGGCCGGCGCCGCCGTGGGCGCGGGAGCGGGCGGGGTGGACGCGGTAGAAGCGGTCGAAGACGCGGGCTTGGTGTTCCAGGGCGATGCCGGAGCCGGTGTCGGCGACCCAGAGGTGCGCGGCGGCGGAGTTGAAGCGGCAGCCGAGGGTGACTGTGCCGCCGGGTGGGGTGTGGGCAAGGGCGTTGGCGACCAGGTTCACCAGGACCTGGACGAGGAGGTCTTCGTCGGCGACGACGGGGCAGGGATTGGTTTCGCGGTGGAGGGTGACGCCGGCAGCGGCGGCTTGGGGGGCGAACTGTTCGGCGACGAGGTCGACGGTGGCGGCGAGGTCGAAGGGGGCGGGGGAAAGGGCGAGTTGACCGGCGTCGGCGCGGGCAAGGGTGAGCAAGGTGCCGACGAGGCCGGTGAGGCGGTCGAGGTCCTCCTGGAGAGCGCGCAGAGCGGCGCGGTACTCGTCGTCGGTGCGGGGATGGAGGAGGGCGAGGTCGACCTGGCTCCGGAGCAGGCTGAGGGGGGTGCGCAACTCGTGGGCGGCGTCGCCGGTGAAGCGGCGCTGGCGCTCGAAGGCATCCTCGATCCGAGCGAGCATGGCGTCGAAGGTGCCGGCCAGGCGGCCGAGCTCGTCGTCGGGCAGGTCGAGGTCGAGGCGAGTGTGCAGGTCGTCGCCGTCGATTGCGGCGGCGAGGCGGGTGATTTCACCGACCGGCGCCATGGCGCGACCGGCGAGGAGGTAACCGCCGGCGACGGCGCCCGCGAGCACGATTGGGCCGGCGACAAGCAGCAGCACGATCAGCGAGCGGAGCGCCTCATCGATCTCCTCCCGCGACGTTCCCACCTGGAGCGCCCCCCGCACCTCGCCGTTGACGACGACCGGCGTGGTGACGATGCGGATCGTATGGCCGTCGGCATGAGCGGAAGTGAGCCGGGTCTGGCCGGAGAGCGCCGCCTCGATCAAGTCCTGGTCCAGGGGAACACCGCCGAGGTTCGTGCTGGTGTCGGTGACGATCTCGCCATCGTCGGTCAGGAGTCGGACGAAGGACTCGTCGTTCTCCAGTTCGCCCGTGTCGCCGGGGGCGAGGAAGAGGCGGCCGTCGCGCTCTTGGACAGTGGCGCGGATCAGGGCCGTCTGGTCTGTCACCTGCTCGTCCAGGGCATGGTAGAGGTTGTAGCGCAGCCCGACGTAGATCACCGCGCCGAAGAGGAGGAGCGCCCCGGCAAGGAAGAGCGCGTACCACGCGGTGAGGCGCCAGCGGACCGGGATGCGGCCCCAGTGGCGGCGCCACCCGGTCCCTGTTCCTGTTTCTGTTTCTGTTTCGTGGTTGCGCGGCGTTGTGGTCGTCATGACGTGCCCGGCACGAGGCGGTAGCCGACGCCGCGCACCGTCTGGATCAGCCGGCCGGGCGAGGGGTCGCCCAACTTGCGGCGCAGCGCGTGGACGTGGACGTCGATCACGTTGGTGACGTTCGGGAAGTCGTAGTCCCAAACGTACTCGGCGATCATGGCGCGGGTCAGCACCCGATTCGGGTTGCGCAGCAGGTACTCCAGGATGCTGAACTCCCGCGTCGTCAGCGAGACCTCCTCGCTGTCGCGCCAGACCGTGTGCGTCGCCGGGTCAAGGGCGACGTCGCCACCGCGCAAGAGCGGGTCGAGCGTTTCCGGCGGGCGGCGGGCGAGCGCGCGCAGCCGCGCCAGCAGTTCGGCGAAGGCGAACGGTTTCACCAGATAGTCGTCGGCGCCCGCGTCGAGACCGGCGACCCGGTCGGCGACGGCGTCGCGGGCGGTGAGCAGCAAGATCGGGGTGCTTGTTCCCGCGCGGCGGAGACGGCGGGCGACCTCGAACCCATCGATGCCGGGGAGCATGACGTCGAGCACGACCGCGTCGTAGGGTGCGGCTTCGATCCAGTCCAACGCGTCCTCACCGCTGCCGGTGACGTCCACCGCGTGCCCGGCTTCTTCCAGCCCGCGATGGACCAAGTCCGCGAGGCGGGATTCGTCTTCCACCAACAGGATACGCACCGGACGCGCGCCCTCCCGGCCGGGGGTTCGCGCCACCGGCCACCTTCACCGCTTCTTAATGTTGGCCCGTCATCCTAAAGACGCCGGGTTGGAGCCACCCGGCGCCGGTGATCGAGAAGCGCCGGTCGACGATTGGGGGCACTCCCTGTTGCGTGATCGGAAGGATACTCGGTTGAACGCGATTGTCAGGTTCGGCGTAGTGGGTCGTCGGCAGGAAGGAGCGACCACTGAGCGGATCCTCAGTGGGCAGGCGGTCGCATTGCTGCTACCGGCGTTCCTGGCGGCGTTGGCGCTTTCGGCTGTTGCCGCCGGCAATGGAGTGCTGGCGTGGGATGTGACCGTGTCGCGGTTCCTCCAACGGGCGCCCGACACCGGTGTAGGCGACGCTGCCTATGCCGTTAGCCTGCTGGGCGACACGCCGATCATGGCATTGCTCGGCATCGGCCTGATCATGGCACTGGTGGCCCTGCGCCGGATAGGGCCGGCCCTCTTCCTCGCTGCCGCGGGGTTGGCCTGCGCGGCGAACCCGGTGCTGAAGTCGGTCATCGACAGTCCGCGGCCGACGGCCGATCTGGTGCGCGTCGCCGAGGAATCCTCGGGTCAAGGCTTTCCGAGTGGGCACGTGATGAAGGTCGTGCTGATCTACGGCGCCATCCTGCTGATGTCCAGGGAAATACTCCCTCGGCGCGGGCCGCGCCAAATTGTCCAGGCATGGGCAGTCGGCATGATCGTGGCGACGGGGTTCAGCCGCATGTACGTCGGCGCGCACTGGCCGTCGGACGTGGTCGGCGCGTACCTCTGGAGCGGGCTGCTCCTCGGACTGGTGGTCATTGGATATCGGCGATTAGCCACGATTGAGGGTCGCTCGCTGGCGACGGTGATTGGAGGAGCTCGGATGACAGCGATGCAGGCATCGGCCTGGAGCCGGCGGATCGGTATCCTCGGCGTAGGGATTCTATTGGCAGCCGCGCTCGTCATGGCACTGGCAGGGACACTCGCTGCCCAGGCGTCACTGGACGATCGCACCTGGCCGGCGCAGATTCGGGCCGGGACGTGCGATGCCCTTGCGGCGACCGCCTTCGATCTCAACCCGGCCGGCGCCGCGCGGTCCGACGCCGATGACGACGACGATGACGCCGCCGCGGCCGGCGGCGCGTACGTCGGCGCGGCCGGAGCCACTCAGGTAGCAACCTCGGGCACGGAGATGCGGGCGAGTCTTGACGATCTGCTGGCCCCGCCGCACTCGGTGGTCGTGACCGCGGCGGATGGTGGAGAGAGCGTGGTTGCCTGCGGCGAGATTGGCGGCTTCCCGCGCGGCGACGACGACCTCTACGTCGGGCTGCGGGCGTCCGGTGATTCCGGGATGACCGGCGTGGCTCTGCTCGACGGAGACGACGACGATGATGATGACGTCGAAGTCACGATCTACCTGACGGAAGTCGCCGCGGGGCCGGCCGCTTCGCCCACGACCTGACAACCGCCTCGAACGCTGGCACACCATCAACGCTAGGAATCGCGACGGGAGGAATTGCCGTGAGCGGTTTACGTCTCGCGTTAGCCAGCTTGATGTTCATTGCGGTGTTGGTCCTGCTCCCGGCGCACGCCGCGATGCAGGGAGCAAGCCCCGTGGCGAATCCGGAAACCTTCGGCCCGGTCGTCACCAACCCGTACTTCCCGCTGGCATCGGTCCGGTACAAGGAGTACGCCGGTGAGGAGACGGATCCCGACACCGGTGAGACGATCCTGACGCGCGTCGAGGAAACAGTGCTGGCCGAGACGGCGGAGGTGGCCGGGGTCGAAGTCGCGGTGGTTGAGGTCAAGGAGTATGAGGACGATGAGTTGGTCGAGCTGACGCACGACTATTACGCCCAGGACGCCGACGGCGCCGTCTATTACCTCGGCGAAACGGTCGACGACTACGAAGAGGGCGAGGTCGTGGGGCACTCGGGGGCATGGCTGGCCGGCGAAGGCGAGAACCAACCGGGCCTCTTCATGCTGCCCGATCCGCACGTTGGACAGGTGTTTGAACAGGAGCGGGCGCCCGGCATCGCCGAAGACATCTCGACCGTGATCGCGGTGGACCAAGCGATCACGACACCGGCCGGACAGTTCAGTGGGTGCCTGAAGACCGAGGACGTCAATCCGCTGGATGACGAAACGGAGAACAAGTACTACTGCCCCGGCGTGGGGGTGGTGCGCGAAGTGGCCGAAGGCGGCTTCCTCGACCTCATCCACTTCGAGGAAGGCCCGGCGGCCACGCCGACCGCGGCTTCCTGACATTCGCTCAGCGAGCGACTCGGCGTTCTCTTCGGTGCGGTTCAGGCAGCCTTCGTTGCCGCACCGGGAAGGCCGATCTCTCCCCTGACCTCGATCTGGAGAGCAGATGCTATTTCTGTCATGCGCGCGAGGCTGGCGGACTGATAGTCGGTTGCCTCATAGCGTTGGATCTGCTGCTCTTTCAGGCCGAGGCGTTCGGCGAGTTGGCGCTGGGTAAGGCCAGAAGTGATGCGGGCGGCGATGAGGGCGTCTGCCAGCCGTGGCAAGGAGTCGAGCGAAACGCTCTCGAGCTGGCCGGCACGTAACTGGTCATATTCGGAGAGTTCTGCGCGAAGATCGTCAAGTTGACTTTGCAAGGCCGCGATCTGGATTTCACGCATTCGGGGATCGGTTGGATCGGACGCCGACGGCCGATTCTTGAGTTGGTCGATGGCGCGCTCGAACTTTGCGACATACTCCTGGGTGACCATGTGTTGTCGGGCGTTCCTGATCATGACAACCCCTCCAAATCAATGGCGACGATGCCCTTCCTCGCGGTGGTGACCTTGTCCTGTTGAAAGAAATCAAGCATCACCGATCCCGCCGCGTCTACCGGAAAGGATGCCGGAAACAGTTCCCCTCCGTATTTACGCTTCTGCGACCGGCGGCCAGCGTCGAAATCGCACAGTGTTGGATCAAGGCGCTGGAGATCCACGCCTTCTGATTCCCAACAGGCGTCAAAGTCTCTCGGGTCGGACTTGGTGGTGATGAAACTGCCGTCGATATAGGCCGTCTGACAACCCGCATCTCGAAGCGCAATAAGCGCCCGTTTCAGTCCTTCCAGCAGGCGTTCCCGTGAATCCGTTCCACCGAAGCGTTCCGCGACTTCCCGCCAGGTAGCCCAATGGATACCCGGTGGCAATACGCCATCGTCCGTAAACGGTGGTATCAAGGCACAATCATAATGTTGTGTTGGTGATGGTGCAACATCGCCCGTACCCTCTGTGCAGTCTATGGCATCCGGTGGTCGGCTCCCAACGCCGCGCGCCATTCCTCGTACTCCCGTTGGCCGTCCTCGTTGAGAGGGTAGTACTTCTTCAGGCTGCCGCCTTCGGCGAGCTTGAGGCGGCTGAAGACTTCCCATTCCTCGTGTTCGAGGGTGCGTTCGAGGACGATGGAGGCGAGGTTGGCGGGGATGAGGGTGGCGCCGTCGTCGTCGGCGATGACGATGTCGCCGGGGAGAACGAGGACGCGGCTACAGGCGATGGGAACGTTGTAGGCCCAGGGGAAGAGGGTCGCCTGCGAGGCGTAGTTGGGCGTGACGCCGACGGTCCAGACGGGAATCGCCATCTCGCGCACCTTCGGAAAATCGCGGATGCAGCCATCGACCACCGCGCCGAGTCCCCCCCGCCCCTTGAGATAGGTGAGCAGCATCTCACCCATGCAGCCGGTGTGCAGGTCGCCGAAAGCCTGGACGACGAGGATGTCGCCGGGCTGGACCGTGTCGAAGACGGACCAGAGGGCGGTGCGCTTCTCGACGTTTTCCTGGGCGACGCCGGAGGCGACGTCTTCGCGCTGCGGCATGAACTGCAAGGTGACGGCCGGGCCGACGATCTTGGCGCCCGGCTGGCGGGCGATCGGTCCCTGGATGAAGGTCTGGCGGATGCCCATCTTGTGGAGCATGGCGCTGGCGGTGGCGCTGCTGACCGCGTGCATCTGGCGGATCAACTCTGGGTCAGGGCGTTCGAACGGCGGACCCTCGATGGGGAGGGTGACGTCGGGTCGCGGGAAGACGGTGAGGGCAAGGTCTTCGGTCTTCGTGGCCATCGCGCACTCCTCCTCCGCGGCGCCAACGCCCCGCGGTGGCGCCGTCGTCCGGGAACCGGTACTGGCCCGGTACGATACCCGAGACTGGGCCTCCGCGCGACGCGGCGTGCGAAGACTCTATCCCGTCATGCCGAGGATACGAGGAATGACGAGGGGTCGCGGCATAACGACGGAGTTCGTCTAACCGCCGGCGACGGGTGAGGCCGTCGGGGTGGCCTGATCCGGTTCGACGACGCGGGCGACGAACTCGTGGATGCCGGAGTCAACGGGGAGAGCCAGATAGAGGTTGCCGTCGCGGAAGACGAAGGTGTTGACTGCTTCGAGATCGGTCGCGAAGTCGATGCCAAGCGAACCGGGCGGGCAGCCCATGCGGGTGAGCGCAATCGCCGAGATGTCGATTTGGGCGTCGTCGGCCGTGTATGTTCCCCGGCCGCGATTGCAGTCGGCGAGAACGGCGACCGAACCGTCCGGCATGAATTGGATGGTGTAGTTTGCGGGGTCGTCCGGGACAATCTCGGAGTCGTCGCCGCCCTGGAAGCCTTGCCATGCCCAGACGACGCCGGTCAGCGCCAGGGTGAAGCGGAGGGAGCCGCCGTCAGGCAAGGTGAGGACGAGGGCGTCCTCATCGAACGCATACGAGACGACCTCGTCGAGGCCTTGCAGGTAGTCGTCGGAGATCGACTCCGGCGGGCAGGCGACCAGGGTGGTGAGGATGTTGGAGATATCGAGGGTGTTGCCCTCGACCGAGTAGGGGCCGGTGCCCTGATTGCAATCGGCGACGATGGCGGCGAAGCCGTCCGGTAGGAACTGGATGGTGTACTTGACGGGATCGTCGGGCGCTTGTTCGGACCCGTCGGCCAGCGTGATCGAGGCGAGTTGCCAGACGACCGGCGGGATGGCGGCGGCAGCGTCGGGTGTTCCCGCCCGCGGTGTTCCTTGTGCCCCGGTGCGGGAGCTTTGAGCAAGGAGGGCGGTAACGGCGACGGCGAGGAGCGAAAGGGCAATCGTCAGACGCATGGGAAGGTTCCTCCTGTGGACGCCGGAGAATAGGCAACGTCCATCATGACACAACAACGATGCGAATCGCGTCTTAGTTCCAAGCAATGGGTGGTCAGACGCGGGAAGGAGAATGAAGATGGTACATCCGCTGGTGACGCAGTTGCGCTTCGCGCGGAGCGAGTTCCGGCGCGCGCTCGACGGCGTACAGGACGAGGAGGCGCAACAGCGCGTGCTGCCGATCAATGCGATCAGTTGGATGATCGGGCACCTGGCCTGGCAGGAGCAACGGTACTGGATTTACCGGCCGAAAGGGCGGTATGCGGTGCCGGAGCTGAACGAATTGGTCGGGTTCGGCGCGCCGGCCAGCACGCCGCCGGTGGCCGAGATGTGGGCCGCATGGGAGACGGTGACGCGGGAGGCCGATCCCTTTCTCGATTCGCTAACGACGGAAACCCTAGCGACCCATTTCGAGGTCGACGGCGAAACCGATCCAGACAACATCGGCACGCGTCTGCTGCGGACGACATACCACTACTGGTATCACATCGGGGAATCGCAAGCGGTGCGGCAGTTGTTGGGCCACGCGGATGTGGGGATGTTCGTCGGGGACATCGGGAACGAAGCGCCGTGGCGGAACGTTTGAGGCGCAGATGAGATGACCGATGCGCGTCAAGAACATGCGTTGCAGCAATTGGTGCAACGGATTGATCCTGGCGGCGTTTTGCGCCGGTCTTGGCCGCTGACGGGCGGCGTCTCGGCGCGGATAACGGCAATCGAGGTTGAGCGATCCGACGGACAAACGACAAAACTGCTCGTGCGCCGGCACGGGGACGTCGATCGTCGACGCAATGCCCACATCGCCCGCGACGAGTACAGACTGTTGCAGGTCGCGCAAGCCCACGGCTTGGCCGCACCGAAACCGTACGACTTCGACGATTCGTGCGAACTGTTCCCGACCCCGTTCTTGGTTATCGGGTATGTCGACGGCGAAACGGAATTTGCACCGCCCGACTTGGCCGGTTACGTTGCGCAGGCAGCGAAGCAACTCGCCAAGATTCACGGGGTGCGTGACTCACCGGATCTGGCCTTTCTTCCCAGACAGGAGAAGGGGTATGGGGAACGACCGGCCAAGCTCGACGCCTCAATGGACGAAGGGCGTATCCGCGACGCCTTGGAATCAGCCTGGCCCTTGTCTTATGTCAACGAGCTCGTCTTGCTCCACGGCGACTACTGGCCGGGGAACATCCTGTGGCGCGGCGGCGAACTTGTCGCGGTGATCGACTGGGAAGACGCGGCGGTGGGCGATCCCCTCGCCGACCTGGGCAACAGCAGGCTCGAATTCCTGTGGGCATTCGGCCCCGAGGCGATGGACAACTTCACCGACCAGTACCGATCAACATCGCCCGCCGACTTTACCAACCTGCCATATTGGGACCTGTGCGCCGCGTTGCGCCCCTGCTCGAAGCTGTCCGACTGGGGCCTCGACGACGAGACAGAGCAACGAATGAGAGATCGTCACCGGCTGTTCGTCACGCAAGCCCTCGACGCGTTAGCCGCTCGCTGATCTGCACCTGACCCGTACCGGTTCCTGGGACGATAATGAGGCGCGGCCTACGGGCAGACATTGGGATCGGGCTGCTCGCCTCGGCGGAACATTTCGTCGGCCTCTCGGCTGAGCTGTTCCATCAGCGCCGGCGTCCATTCGACGCCTTCACCCCGGTCGAGTTCGTCCAAGCCGACCTGGAGCTTGGCGCGGAG
>JBOGUE010000400.1:0-8726 GCA_050695955.1 Thermomicrobiales bacterium
CTCGAACAGCCCACGCAGCAACCCTTCCCCGCCCCGGCACGGCACGACGGCCAGCTTCGCCCGGAGCGGCAGCGGCCGCTCCACGAGGTCCGGGCGTTCCCTGCTCCGGCCGCCGAGGGCGGTGCCGAAGACGTCGCCAATGGCGACGCTGAGGAACGAGGACGCGACGTAGGGCCGGTCGTTGACGTACTGCGCGAGCGCCATCCCGCCGTCCGGTCCCTTGCGCCGCACCAGGCCAACCGGATCGACATCGAGCAGGAGCGCGGCGATGCAGCGCGCCGCCGTCGCCTCAGGGTAGAAGACGTGCGCCCGGCCGAAGGAGAGGTCGAACGACTGGAACCGGCCGGGGTTCTTGTGCAGCAAGTACCCCAGGTCGGTGGCCGGCTGGTGCGTGGTGGTGATCGTCAGGAGCACAGCGGGCCTCCCGGTCGCACAACGGTGTTCCCCTGGACAGACGCGCCGCGCGCCGCGGTGTGAGAAGCAGCAAGACGGTGCCGACGGAGCCCCCTGAGGACCCTCTACCGTCCGAGCCACCGCCGATGGAAGGATAACGAGTCATTCGTATTTCACGCGAACACGTGTTTCCAACACGCCACAATCGTGGCTTCGATGAGGGGCCTCGATCCGCTCGGGTTTTCAGGGGGGGTCGTTGCTGCTATGATTGTACGTATAGAACAGGTGAGCGACGAAAGGCCAGGTGATGCTCGATACTGCAAGCTATCGAACGCCCCTTGGGGCAGCCTACACCGGTGACTCGCGAACACTGCTTAACCAATTGGAAGGAGAATCGATCGACCTCATCTTTACCTCGCCGCCCTTTCCACTCCTGCGCCAGAAGTCTTACGGAAATGAAGATCAGGAAAAGTACGTCGATTGGCTTGTCGATTTTGGTCGTGCTTCCAAGCGCGTGCTGAAATCATCAGGAAGCTTTGTTGTTGATCTTGGCGGGACCTATCAGCGTGGCGTGCCTGTCCGCAGTCTCTATCAGTACAAAGCGTTGCTGCGATTTTGTGAGGATCTCGGCTACCACCTTGCTGAAGAATTCTTCTGGCACAATCCTGCAAAACTCCCCTCACCTATTGAGTGGGTAAACAAGCGAAAAATCCGCGCAAAGGACACCGTCAACACGGTATGGTGGTTGTCCAAGTCGGAGTGGCCTCATGCCGATGTCCGAGAGGTGCTTACCGAGTACTCCGATCGCATGCGTAAGCTTTTGGCAAACAGTGCCAAGTTTTACACGCCGAAGGAACGCCCATCGGGACACGATATCTCCGCACGATTCGACATTGACAATGGAGGGGCGATTCCGTCTAACCTCTTGGTCATTCCAAACACCGAGAGCAATTCCCAGTATTTACGCTTTTGCAAGACAGTTGGGGTTGATGGGCATCCGGCGCGTTTTCCTGTCAAGCTGCCAGAGTTCTTCATTCGTTTTCTCACCCGTCCAAACGATTTGGTTGTCGACATCTTTGCCGGATCGAACGCGACGGGAGAGGCTGCGGAACGCCTTGGACGCCGATGGATCGCTTTCGAGATCGACCCGGCCTATGTCGCGACGTCAGTCTTTCGATTTTCGGACTCAGCCGAAGGGGCCGCCATGTTGTACGAACGAGTACTTCGCGGCGACGCTGTTGAGGTCAACAATCAGTGTCAGCCAATGCTGCTGTGATTGCCGTTTCCATTTCTGATCGGACTCGATGGCGGCATGAGTTCGGCGAGTGCGGCGTCATCCAGCGGCCAAACTCGGGTTCCGTGCTGACGCACGAAAGCAATCGGGATTTTTGGGTTATTCAATGGCGCATTGCCGTTCGCGAATAGCCGCTGTTCCCAGACAATGAATACTGGCTCAAGTTCCTGAGGTGTCAAACGATATATCTCGTTCAGGTCGATGTGCTGGTAGAGCGAGATGTACCAAGCGCTCACGGTGCGATACTTCTCCAAGATGCCGAGATTCAGATGATGATGCGTCGTAACTCCGCGGCTCATGCCGAGCGACACGTTTACCGTCTTGAGTTCGTACTCGTTCCCCTCCGCATCGACCGCGTCGTTTCCTTCTCGCCCTCCTTTCGCTCTCAGACCGAGAAGGATGAGACTCTGCAAAACCTTCTCGCCGTTGTCTTGAAAGATGTCTTTGAATCCGTATCGGTTAGCGAGATCTTGCAACTCACGGCATCCGCCAAGAGCGCGCTCCAGTACCTGAAGGTCGTACTCTCCTTCGGTCATTGCGATGTCTCCACTTTTCCGCGAACGCTGGTCCATTTCGATTCGCTACGCTGGCCTCCGATCCGGACCAGCACGGTTACCGAATCTTCCCGCGTGCCGCCACCGGCCAGATATCCGTCACCCGGCCGTCGTTGACGATGATCAACTCCTCCATCAGGTTCACCGCCGGGCAGATGTGGTTCGGGATGATCTCGACGCGGTCACCGACGCTCACGCCGGAGTCTTCCGGCGGCAGCACCACCACGCCGTGTTCCTCGCTCAGGCGGTCGATCACCGCCTGCTCGTGGCCGACGATATAGCCGTGTCCTGGCCGAGCCGGGGTCTTGTCCAGTGCCAGCGTCTTCGAACCGGCATCGACGATCGCGCGCTCCGGCACCGCATGGCTAACGACGGTGGCAAGGATGCGCGCCGCGCAGCGGTCGGCACCGAAAATCCCATAGCGAAAGCCGGAGACATCTCGGAAAACGTAGGTGCCGGGGCGCATCTCGGTCACCCCGGACACGGTCGGTGTATAGCTTGCGGCCGGTGTCGATCCGACGCTGACGACTGGCAAATCGATCCCATGCGTGCGGATGCGTTCCGCTGTCTGCACCAATTTGCGGCCGGCATCAAGCGCAACCTGCTCGATTGTCTCCCGCGGCTGCGCGTTGGCGTGTCCTTCGTGGGTCATAACGCCGATCAGCCGCAGACCCGGCATCCGTGCGAGGTCGAGCGCGTAGTTGACGGCGTCGTCGCCAAACAGCACCCCCGCGCGATCCTGGCCAGTGTTGACCTCGACGTAGACCTCGAGCACCCGGTCTTCCGCCGCCATCGCCTCCGACAGCGCCTCGGCCGCCTCGCGTGAATCGAGCGCGACGATGATCCGCGTCCGCTCCATCAGCAGGAGCAGCCGCCGAATCTTCAGGGTCCCGATCGTCGGATAGGCCAACAGGACGTCGTCGGCGCCCCTGTCAACCATCACCTCCGCCTCGCCCAGCTTGGCGCAGGTAAGTCCGATGGCGCCTGCCGCGAGCTGGAGACGAGCTATCTGCGGCGTTTTGTGGGTCTTGACGTGCGGCCGGAGGGCGACGCGCATGCTGCGCGCGAGCGCGGCCATCTCGGCAATGTTCGTTTGCAGGATCGTCTCGTCGACGACCATGCTCGGCGTATCGATCGTCTCGCTCTCGGTCGGAGCAACGATCGTGCGTGTTTCTTGAACGACGTGCGCGGCCATGATGTGACTCCTCCTCGACCGGTTGCACTGGGCCGGGATGACTCATCCTGGCTCAGCGAACGCCATCTCGCGGATGACGCCATTATCGCAAGCCGGGCGGAAATGCGTGCCACTCGATCCAAACGCGCTTGACATGCATGTCGTCCTTGCTATGATAGTCACCTATCGAATGTGATTTTCACTAGGTGAATCGTACGGATGGTCGATCTTGCCGAGCCGGTCAGTGGCATCAAGCTGAATCGCTCCGTGCAGCGGGTGGTCAGGATTCTCCGGGCGCTCGCGGAGGCGAAGCCCAGCCTCAGCCTGGGCGAGGTGAGCGCGGCCGTCGAGCTGCCAGAGAGCACGGTCTACCGGATGCTGGCAACGCTTCAAGGCGAAGGGTTCGTCGAGCGCACCGCCGATGGCGCCGGCCGCTACCAATTAGGGCTGGAAATGTTCCGGCTGGGCAGCTCGGTCCTCAAGCGGCTCGGCATCGGCCAGGAGGTGCTCACGTACCTCGAAGAACTGGCCGCGGAGACGGGCGAGACGGTCAATCTGGGCGCCTTGCACGGCTTTCACGTGCTCTATCTGCAGAAGGTCGAAAGCGAGCATCCGCTGCGCGCGAGCTTGACCGTCGGTAGCGCCACCGTCCCCGCCCACTGCTCCGCCAACGGCAAGACGCTGCTCGCACATCTGCGCAAGGATCAGCTCGACGCGCTCCTCGACGCCCACCCGCTCGAGCGGCGCGGCCCCAACACGATCACCGACCGCGGTGCGCTGCTGGCGGAACTCGATCGCATCAGGAGCCGGGGGTTCTCGGTCGACGATCTTGAGTTCGCGGCCGACATTCGCGCGGTTGCGGCGCCGATCCGAGACCATCGCGGCGGCGTCATTGCCGCCGTCGCCGTTGCCGCGCCGGCCTCGCGGCTGTCGCGAGATGAGGCATACGCGCTGGCGCCACGCGTCGTCGATCTCGCGCGACGCATTTCACATCGGCTTGGGTACTGGGGGTAAGTCCGGAACCGGCTCGACACAGCTTCGCGTCTTCGTTGGCAAGGAGCGAGCGAAAGGAGGAGACACCATGGGTCACCTGAACCGACGGACATTCCTCAAGGGATCGGCCGCCCTGGGCGGCGCCGCAATCCCAGGCATCGCGGGTTCACTCCATGCTCCAGCGGTCATCGCGCAGACGGGCGAGAGCGACCTGCTAGCCCCGTACCATGAGGCGCAAATCGACTGGCGGCAGGCAGAGGGGGAGGCAATCGCCGTCCTCGTCACTCCGGCCCACTACTTCGAGAAGTTCCGGGCCGTCACGGCGGACATCTTCACTGAGCTGACCGGCATCACCGTCCAGTTCGAGGTCATCCCGCCGCGGGAACTACGCGAGAAGGCGGTGCTCGACCTCGCCGCCGGCGCCGGCAACTACGCCTCCCACACCGGCGATCCGATGTATCTGTCGCTCTATCAATTCAACGACTGGGTCGACCCGCTCGACGACTACCTGAACGACCCGAGCCTGACCGATCCGGCATGGTTCAACCTCGACGACGTCATTCCCGGCTGGATCGCCGCCGACTCGGTGGACGGCCGCCTCTATGGCATGCCGGTCGAAGGCGAAGCGACGATCCACATCTATCGCGCCGACGTCTTTGACGAGCTGGGATTGGCGCCGCCCGATACGCTTGAGGCATTCGTCCAGACAGCTGCCGCCGCGCACACCGACGACCGCGCCGGGCTGGCGCTGCGCGGTTTTGCCGGCGCCGGGCAGAACATGTATATCTTCCCGTCGCTCTTCCTTGAATTCGGCGGCCAGTGGTTCGACGCCGACGGCAATCCGACGGTCAATAGCGAGGCCGGCATCGCCGCCCTCGAGTACTACGTCGACGCCCTTCAGAACTACGCGCCGGCCGGCGTCGAGAACTGGAACTGGCCCGAGATCATGGAGGCCTTCGCCACCGGCGGCGTGACGCAGTACATCGACGCCAACAGCACGGCCTCGGTCCTCGAGAACCCGGCCACCTCGACCGTAGCCGGGAAGGTCGGCTATCAACGCTGGCCGCAGGGACCGACGGGACGCCGTGTGACGAGCATTTGGAACTGGGCGATGAGCGTCAACCGCGCGCTCTCCGACCAGCAGAAGAAGGCGACCTGGCTCTACATCCAATGGCTCGCCTCTCGCCCGACCCAGATCGTCTCGGCGAGCTACAAGGAGACGGAGGACGCGGTCATCCGCACCGGCGTCAACCGCACGTCGATCTGGAGCGACCCCGAGTACCAGCGGCTCGTCGGCTTCACCGAGAACTATGTCGATGTGGTGCTGACGTCGTTAGAGGAAGACACCGATCCCGATTGGCGGCCGCGCGTGCCGCAGTGGCCGGAGATTGGGGAGGTCTGCGCTATCGCCATCCAGGCGGCGTTGACCGATCAGAAGTCGCCGCAGGAGGCGTTGGACGACGCCAACGCGGAGATCGTCCGCATCATGGGCGGGTGATGCCCTCGTCTGTCACGGATGCGGCCCAGCCGCGACCTGCCAAGCACAACGGCCGGCGCTGGTCAGGCGCCGGCCAGAGCCGCCTCCAGGCGCAGGAGGCGCGATTCGCCACGCTCTTGATCTCGCCGAGCCTGCTGCTCCTGCTCGCCGTCGGCACCGCGCCGCTTGTCGCCCTCCTCGTGATGGGGTTGGCACGCATCGACCTTGCCAGCATCCGCCCGAACGAGCTGGTCGGCTTCGAGAATTATCGCCGGATGGTGGAGGACGACCGGTTCTGGCACGCCCTGCGCGTCATGGTGATCTACACGCTCTCCAGCGTGACATTGCAATTGGTGCTCGGGTTGGCACTCGCGCTGGCCCTCTTCCGGCCGCTGCGCGGGCAGGGCGTGCTGCGCGTTGCGGTCCTCTTGCCGATGATCCTGGCCCCGGTCGTGGTCGGACTCTCCTGGCGCACGCTCATCCTGACGCCTGATTACGGCATCATCGACTACATCGCGCAGACGATCGGACTTGGCTCCCAGCCGTGGCTGACAGATCCCGATTGGGCGCTGGGATCGGTCATCGCCATTCACACCTGGCAGTGGACGCCCTTTGCCTTCCTCGTCTTCACCGCCACGCTCCATGCACTGCCGCCGGAACCATTCGAGGCGGCGATGATCGACGGCGCCAGCGCCTGGCAGCGGTTCCGCGATGTGACACTCCCTATGCTCCGCACGACGATCGTCGTTGTGGTGATCATGCGCACGATGATCGCGCTACGCGCCTTCGACGCCATCTTTTCGGCCACCGGTGGGGGACCGGGCACCGCGACCGAGATTCTGAACCTGTACGCCTACCGCGTGTCATTCACCAGCCTCACCCTTGGCTACGGCGCGGCGTTGGCAACCGTGCTCCTCGTGCTCACGGCGATCATCAGCGTGGCCCTCTTTCGTCTCCGGGAGCAGGCCTGATGACTCAACGCGGACGCACTGCGCGCAATCTCCTCACCTACCTGCTCCTGGTGGTGGTAATCCTGATCTGGGCTTTTCCGGTGCTCTGGGTGATTCTCACCTCGCTGAAACCGCGCACGGCGATCTTTACCAGTCCACCGACCCTCCTCTTCGTACCCACGCTCGACCACTATCAGGAGGCGCTCAACACCCACGGCATTCTCAGCAGCATCAAGAACAGTCTCATTATCACGGTCGGCAGCACCGTGCTCGCGCTCCTGGTCGCGGTACCAGCCGCCTACGCCTATGCCCGGTTGCGCTTCCGGCTGAAAACGACCTTGTCCTTCTACACGCTCTTCATGCAAATGGCGCCGCCGATTGGGCTGCTCATTCCGTACTTCTTTGCCCTCAACGAGCTTCGTATGCTTGACAGCTACCTTGGCATGATCACGATCTACCTCACCTTCACCATCCCGTTCAGCGTGTGGATCATGATCACGTACTTTCAGGATGTGCCCAGGGAACTGGAAGAGGCGGCGACGGTCGATGGCGCCTCGCGCTTTGGCGCCTTTGCCCGTATCGTCCTGCCTCAGGTGCGCGGCGGTGTCGCCGTCACCGCCATCTTCGCCTTCATCAACGCCTGGAGCGAGTTTCTCTATGCCGTCGTCCTCACTGGTCCCGATACGCAGACTGCCACCGTCGCGATCTTCAGCTTTCTGGCCGCGGAGGAGAGCCGGTGGGGACCCTTTACGGCGACCGGGGTGATGATCATGGCCCCGGTCGTCGCCGTCGCGCTCGTGGCGCAACGCCAGATCGTGCAAGGGTTGAGCTTGGGCGGGGTCAAGGGGTGAGGCGACAGGCGTTAGGCATTAGGCGTTAGGCGTTAGGCGTTAGGAACGCACGAGGTGTTACGCATGAACGTGATCTTTATCTCTATCGACAGTCTGAGCCGCGATTTCTTGAAGGTTTACGGGCAGCCGATCGAGCTCGACGTCGAGACACCGAACCTCGATCGCTTCGCGCGGCGGGCGCTGGTCTTCGACACCCACTACGCCGGCAGCCTGCCCTGCATGCCCGCGCGTCGCGAGTTCTTCTCCGGCATCCAGGAGTTCATCTGGCGGCCGTGGGGTCCACTCGAGCCGTTCGACATGCCACTCTCCCGAGCGGCCCGCCAGGCCGGCGCCACGACTCAACTCGTCACTGATCACTACCACTATTTTCAGCATGGCAGCCACGGCTATTACGAGGACTACAACGGCTTTGAGTTCATCCGTGGGCACGAGTCGGATAGCTGGCAGACGGCGCCGCGCGACCCCGATCCGAACTTCCTGCGCCAACTGCTCGCCGACCGCGCCGACGTCGTCACGGACTATATGAACCGGGCCGCGTACGCCCGCAACGTCGCATCGTTCGGCGTGGAGAACGAAGTTGATTTCTTTCCGGCCAAAGTCTTCTCACGAACGGCATCCTGGCTCAACGAAAACCACGCCCACCAGAAGTGGCTCCTGGCCGTCGATAGTTTCGACGTCCACGAACCGTTCCACTGCCCCGAACCATACGCGTCGATGTACACCGGCGAAGATCCGCGCGACCCCGACCTCGTCGTCTGGCCGCGCTACGGCAGGATCGACCAGGAGCGCAGCCATCTCACACCGCGTCAGGTCGCTTTCGTCCGCTCCCAATTCGCCGGCAAGATCACCATGGTCGACCGCTGGTTCGGGGAGGTGCTTTCGGCGCTCGACCGGCACAACCTGTGGGACGACACCATGGTGATCGTCACCACCGACCACGGCCACTTTCTCGGCGAACACGGCTGGATGGGGAAGCCGATGGCCCCAATGTACGACGTGCTTACGCACACTCCGCTGCTGATCTGGCACCCGGACAATCC
>JBOGUE010000401.1:0-10085 GCA_050695955.1 Thermomicrobiales bacterium
GCTGTCCCCGCCCAGATGGCCGTTTCCCGGCTCGACCACCGTCAGCACCGCGGCGGCGGCAATCGCCGCATCGACCGCATTCCCCCCGCGCCGCATCACCTCCAACCCGGCCTCCGAGGCAAACGCGTGCATCGACGCCACCACGCCCCGCCGCGCCATCGTCAGATCCCGCGGCGGCCCCTCGCCCACCGCCGGCCCGGCCTCGTGCCGTAGGTCCGCCGTCATCGTCTGCTCGCGCGTCAAACTCACGTCCCTACCCCTTTGCCGCCCGCCGTCATCACCACCGTCCCATTATCCGCCACCCGCCCCCTTCGTCATGCTGACCGAAGGGAAGCATCCCCGCGCGAAGCGCATCGCCAACACGACGACGCGGCTTCGCCGGGGGATGCTTCGGTCCCTCAGCATGACGGGAGGGCGCGGGCCGAATACCGTACCCCCTTCCGCATCCCGCTCACCTCGCGGATAATCCCGCGGCACAACCAACGCCCATTTGGGGCAAACCGCACACAAGGAGGCACACGTGACCCCGGAAGAAAAGCTGAAGGAACTGGGATACGACCTACAGCCGCTGAAGCCCGGCGGGAATCCGGCGATGGCCCCCGGTGTCATCACCGGCAACCTGCTCTACCTCTCCGGCGCCACCCCCCCGGCCAGCGACGGCAAGCCCTGGGCCGGCCGGGTCGGCGACACCTACACCGTCGAGGAGGGCTACCAGGCCGCCCGCGCCTGCGCCGTCCAGCAACTGACGATGGCCAAATCGGTCCTCGGCGACCTCAGCCGGATCACCCGCGTGGTCAAGGTGCTCGGTATGGTCAACTGCGTCCCCGGCTTCCCCGACACCCCGGCGGTCATGCACGGCTTCTCCGAGCTCCTCTACGAGGTCCTCGGCGAGGCAGGCCGCCACGCCCGCTCCGCCGTCGGCATGCAAGCCCTCCCCGGCGACGCCCCCATCGAGGTCGAGACGATTTTCGAGATCTCGTAGGCGTTAGGGATTAGGCGTTAGGGACTTCGTCGTTCTCCTCCTAACGCCTAACGCCTAACGCCTAACGCCTAACGCCTAACGCCTCCTCAAAGGAGTACCCATGGTCTTCAACCCCCCGGATCGCGTTGCGGCCCTGACGCCGCTTAACCCGTTCGAGCGCTCGGCGGACGGCCGGCCCCGCGTGCCAGATGACCTGCTCGAACGCATGAAACTGGTCACCAATGACGAGGCGTGGGGCGTGCTCGAGCGGCAGCACGAGTACCACAACCAGTTCGAGGGGAACTGGCTCAACGTCCACCCCGACGTCGTCCTGGTGGGCCGCGCCATCACCGCGATGATGGTTCCCAAGCGGCCCGACCTGCACGACGTAATCCAGCAGATCGGCGACGCCGAGGGCCGCCGCGGCGGGCAGAACAACTGGGTGATCGACAGCCAGACCGAGAACGACGTCATCGTCGTCGACCTCTTCGGCAAGGTCCACGACGGCACCTTCATCGGCGACAACCTGGCCACCGCCACCCGCGCCCGCGCCAAAACCGGCATCGTCATCGACGGCGGCATCCGCGACTACCAGCGCATCGACCAGATGGCCGACTTCGCCGTCTTCTGCCGCGGCATCGACCCCACCGCCATCGCCGACGTCACCCTCGTCGGCGTCAACATTCCGATCCGCATCGGCCACGCCACGGTCTTGCCGGGCGACGTCGTCCTCGGCACCCGCTCCGGCGTCACCTTCGTCCCGCCCCACCTGGCCGAAACGGTCGTCACCCGCTCGGAAGACGTCCGCCAGCGCGACGTCTTCGGCAAGTCCCGCCTCGCCGCAGGCCGCTACCAAGCCGGCCAAATCGACGTCTCCATCTGGGAAGACGCCATCGAAACCGACTACCTCGCCTGGTGCGAGGAACAGGGGTTGCCGGCAACCCGACGGGGGTAGGATATGAGGCACACAAGAGGTAGGGGCAAGATTTTCGGCTTGCGACCCGGCCGGCGATAGAGAAATGTCTTTGCCTCGCCAGCTATCGATCTCGACATCGTTCAACTACGACCTGCCGATCGACGATCAGCTGCCGCTCGTGGCGTCGGCCGGGTTCACGCATGTCTCGTTTGGGGGTAACGCGGCCCATGCGGGATATGAGACCCAGGAAGGTCGAAACCGCCTTCGAAGGCTGCTCGAACGTCATAATTTGCAACTCGACACCATCCATGGGCCAGACGCCGGTCGTCCAGACAGTGCCAATCGGCTGACCGGGGTAATCGAGGCAGCCGTGGATCTCGGCGCGCCGGTCGTCGTCGCGCACGGTGGCCCGTTCGACATCCCTGAATCCGAGTTGAGCGGGCGGCTCGACAACTTACTCGCCAGCTGCGCCGCCGTCCAGCCGATCCTGGCGCACACTGGCATCGTATTGGCACTTGAGAACGTACTCCCAGGTCCTGCAACCGATCTGGTGCGCCTTGCTCTGCCACAACTCAATCGATCCTGCTTCGGGTTCTGATACGACTCAGCGCACGACCAAATCGGCGGTCCGCGCCCGTTCGATCTTCTCGCGGAGCTGAGCGATCGCGTCCGCGCCGTCCATCTCTCGGACCGGATTCGCGACTTCGTCGACCATGTTCCACCAGGCGAGGGCTTCATCGACTGGAACACGCTCTGCACGAGGCTGCGCACATCGCCGTTCACCGGCCCCTTGCTCTTAGAAGTGATGATGACCCACGCATCCGAGCAGGATCCGGCACGCTTTCTCGCCATCACGTACGATCGCGGCTGCGACCTCCACGACCGGATCTTCGCGTGACGAGACAAGCGACGGCCATACGATAGCCAGACGGCTTCATCCGTGGGCAAGAAAGGCGCGGGCCGCTTGAAGCACCCGAACCGGCTCTTCAGCGATGACAAGCGCCGGCGGATGATCACCCAACTCTGGATTCATCCCGATAAACCAAGCCCTGACAGTCTCCGGCGATTCACTGGCCTCAAGTAGCTTCGCCACCTGATACGCGTTGCGCAGTCGTTCCTCTGCCTTCGGATGCGGCATGCGCGTCCCACGCGCCCATTCGCCCACCGCCCGCGCATCGCTCACACCGGCAATCACGGCCATCAGTTTCTGACCGAGCAGGTCTTGCAGTGTACCCGCGATCGTAGAAATACCCATAGCCATCTCCCCAATTAGGTTCCCATCATACCGCCAACCAGGACATGCTTTCAGTTCTATTCCTTCCATCCTCGGCAGAAGTCCTCTACTGACCGACAAACAGAAGGCACGGCAGCGCACCTCACGCTCCCGTGCCTTCCAAGACGAACCGAAGTCGACGATCGGCCCTACAGCTCGGCCAGTGCCGCCAGCACCCGGTCCGGCGTGAACGGCACTTCCCGCAGCCTGATCCCGACCGCGTCGTAGATGGCGTTCGCCACCGCCCCGGTCACCGGCGAGACGATCGGCTCGCCCACCCCGCCCATCGGATTCGTCTTGTCTTCGACGAAGACGACGTCGACCGTCGGCGCCTCCATCATCGTGAGCGGCCGGTACTGGCCGAAGGTCGGATTCGTCACCCGGCCGTTCTCGAAGGTTGTCATCTCCCGCAGCGTCGGGCTGACGCCCATCACCACGGACCCTTCCGCCTGGCTGCGCACCGCCAGCGGGTTCACCACCAACCCGCAGTCGAGTCCCACGTCGACGTGCCGGACCCGGATCTGCCCGCTCGTCTCGTCGACGGCAACGTGCGCCACCTCGGCCACCCAGCTCCCGGTATCGAAGGCGAGCGCGATCCCGATCCCCTGGCCGGTCGAACCGACGCCCGGCGTCCACCCCGCCTTCGCTACGACGGCGTCCATCACCGCCTGCATCCGCGGGTTATTGCCCAGCAGCTTCGTCCGGAAGGTCACCGGATCGACCCCCGCCAGCTCGGCCAGCTCGTCGAGCGTCACCTCGCGGGCAAAGGTGTTGTTCGTCGCGCCGTTGACCCGCCAGAAATGGGGCGGCAGCGGCGAATGGCTCTGGTACCAGGTCGTCTTTGCGGTCCCGAAGTCGTAGATGTCGCGCATGTTTGCGCTTTGATCGGCGGCACAGCGCGTCGCCTCGGCGGCTCCCTCCGGGTAATAGGCGCTGCTGTAGAGATCGTATTTCCAGGCCGAGAGGTTGCCGTCCGCGTCGATCCCGGCCTCCAGCTCAATCAGCATCGCCGGCCGGAACCGCGCATCCTGGAACTCCTCTTGCCGCGTCCAGATCACCTTCACCGGCCTGCCAACCGCTTGGGCCAACCGCGCGGCCTCGACCTCCGCATCGGGCGGAGTCTTGCTGCCAAATGCGCCGCCGCCCATCAGAGTCGTCACGACGACCTCTTCCAGCGGCCGGCCCAGCGCCTCGGCGACCGCTTCCCGCGTCCCGAACGGCGACTGCGTCGACGTCCAAACGTCGACTTGGTCGTCCGCGATCTGCACCAGCGCCGCCTTCGGCTCGATCGGCGAGTGGCTGACATAGGGCGCGCGGAACGCGGCCGCAACCCGATGCGCCGCGCCATCTAGCGCCGCCGCCGGATCCGGAATCGACTCCGCGGTCTCTCCCGCGTCCTCATCCACAAGCACCTCGCCCGCATCCGGCGTGGACTTGAGCAGGTCATAGATCGTGACGTGGGTGGTCGTGGTCGCCGGCGGCGTCCAGGTCGCCCGCACCGCCGACAGCGCCGAATCGGCCTGATCGAGTCGCTCGGCCGCCAGCCCGGCAAAGTTGCCGTCGTGGAAGGTGCCGACCACGCCCGGCATCGCCTCGGCCGCGCTGAAGTCGACACTCTCCAACGTCGCTCCCCGCGCCGGCGGGCGGACAATCTTGCCGTAGACCATCCCCTCGACCGCCGCGTCGATGCCGTACTTCATCTCGCCGTTCACCTTGAACGGCACGTCGACTCGCGGGATATCCTGCCCGACCACCGTGTATTCGGCCGGATCTTTGAGTGGGACGTCTTCCCGCAGTTCGCGCGCGGCCTGATTGCCGGCCGCCAGCGCCGCGTACTCGATCATGGTCGCCGGCGTGCTAGCGACGACGACCGCGCCACCCTGAACCGCAAGCTCGCCGGCCGGGACGCCCAATTCCTCAGCACCCAGCTCGATCAACCATTCCCGCATCTCGGCGGCGGCCTGACGGAGGCGCATCCCGGTCCGCCGAGTGCTGGCGCTGCCGACCGTCGCCCCGTCGTACGGGACGACGTTGGTGATGCCGCAGATTACCTCGACCGACTCAAACGGTACCGAGAGTTCCTCGGCCACCAGTTGCCCAAAGCCGGTTTGGATCCCCTGGCCATACTCGACCTTGCCGGTCATGACGGTGATCGATCCGTCCTCATTGACCATGAGGTAGGAATCGACGTCCATCGGGATCTCGGGACCTCCGCCCTGGGTCCGCGCCAGCGTTCTATTGCCGCCCCGGCCGCCCCCCGCCGCCGCGGCCGTCGACGACCAGGTCACCATCAGACCCGCCGTCGCGCCAATTGCCTGCAGGAGTCGCCGCCGGGACAGCGTCCGCGCCGGCTGGTTGAAGGAGGAGGATTCGTCGCCATGCATATGCGTGCGTTCGACTGCCATCTGCCCTGCCCTCCTTAGCTCCGGCTCGCCGCCAGCTTGACCGCCTGCAGGATGCGGTTGTAGGTGCCGCACCGGCAGAGGTTGCCATTCATCGCTTCCCGGATCTGCAGATCACTCGGCTTCGGCGTCGACTTGAGGAACGCTGTCGCCGTCATGATCTGACCGGATTGACAGTACCCGCACTGCGGCGCCTGGGCTTCGATCCAGGCTTCCTGCACCGGATGGAGCTTCCCATCCTGCGCCAAACCCTCGATCGTCGTGACCGCCCTGCTCCCCACCGAGGACAGCGGCGTCACACACGAGCGCGTCGGCACGCCGTCCAGGTGGACCGTACAAGCCCCACACTCCGCCACGCCGCAGCCAAACTTGGTGCCTGTCATACCCAGGTCGTTCCGCAGCACCCAGAGCAGCGGCACATTGCCGTCGACCTCGACCGTCTGCTCCTGTCCATTGACGTTGATCGTTGTCGCCATGGGCTCCTTCCTCTCGTGCCACGAACAGCAAACTGCCAACGCCCTCGCACGCCGCTTCTCGTGCAGGCCCCCATCTTTTCCCGAAGCGGATCTGTAAGCAACCTACCAGAAGTAAGAAACTCTGTCAAAAAGCTCATGAAACTTAGGACAATCTGTGACAGATCGCCAAAGTCTTGGTTCTACGTCGATTATTTCGTTATTGGCTATTCAATAAGTAGATAGAGGAGCCGGTCAGCTACCCGTCAACCCGCCGGTAGATCCGCGCCTCCCCACTGGCGAACACTTCTTCCCAGCCCGGACCGGGATAGTCCGGCTGGCTCACCCGTGGATAGGGACCGGCGATCTCGCACGCGGTCGTGCCTTGCCGCTCGAAAAAGCCAACGACGAGGAGCGTTACTCCGTACTGCTCAACCAACGGGCTTTGCGGATCGGCGAACATCGCCGCCACGTCCGCTTCGCGGGCGCTGGGTGCGGGAACGCCCAACTGCGCCATCAACTCCGGCTGTCCCCCGCGCCACTGCCGCTCCGACCCCGTCCAGCCCGATACGGTCGGCACGCCGGTGAACGCCGACATCCGGCTCGTCGGAATGCCCCCGTTCACCTGGTACTGGCATCCAGGCGCTTCGAGCAACACGTCGTCCTCGCGCGCGTTATCCTCCAACCAGCGGATCGCCGCCAGATCGTCCGGCGCCAAATCCTCGATGAAGGCCGCCCCGTTCAACCCTCGCCAATCGCGCGGCGACTCCCACTCCGTCCACTGCTCCGACGCCACCACCGGATAGACCAACCCAGCCGCCACCGCCACCGTCACCCCAGCCCCCAGCGCCACCCGCGCCGTCCCCCACCTTGCCGCCGCCGCCCGCCACAGCAGCGCCGCCGCCGCCGCCGCCCCGATCGCCAGCAAGGTCCACACCTGGTAATACACCTTAAAAAGGGTGTTGTACCGCCCGTCAAAGACATCCTGGATATAGAAGAACTCGGTCACCAACACGAGCCCGAACGCGCCCGCAAAGCACCCCGCAACCGCGGTCCGGAGTGCCCAGTGCGTCGATGAGTGCAGATGCTCCGTGCCGACGGCATCTTCCGCACCACCATAAGCCATCGCCTCCGGCTGGGCACTGGGCACTGGGCACTGGGCACTCACGATCAGCCACACCGCCACCGCCAGCGGCGCCCCGGCCAGGATCAGCACCGGCGCCGGCAGCGCGATGGCGACGAGGGTGACGATCACCGCCGCCACGATCATCGGGCCCGGCATGCGCCGCGTCTCGCGCCGCTGCCACTCCCGCCACCCCTCGACCCCCAGGAAGATCACCGCGATCGCCCAGCCGACACCGAAGACGGTCAGGAACTCCGCGACCGAGGTCCACTCCCCGCCGTAGGCCACCACCGTCGTCAGCAGACGTCCCACAATCGGCAAGTCGGCCAAAAACGACGGCAGGTTCTCCGCCTCCCCGCCCGCGAACGGCACAAAGGTGACCGAGAATGGCAGCCAGGCAACCACCGCCGCGATCAGCAGCGCCGACGTTCTTTCGACTGTCTCCCGCGACCACCCCCACGCCGCCAGCACCGCCGCCAGCGCAATGAGCAGATAGGTCGGGAAGTCCCAACTATTCAGCGGATAGAGCGCCCCCACCGCGACCCCACTCACGACGAGCATTGCCCAGGAGCCGCGCCCGTCCTCCCGCCCCGCCCGCCACAGATTGAGCGCCACCGCCAGTGCCAACAGCGTAAAGGGCAATGCCGTCAGGTGCGGATGCAGATCGCCGAGCAGAAAACTGAAATAGGGAAACTCGTTGATCGTTTCGGCCTGCTGGTATCCGTGGTCTATGACAACCCGGCTCGAATCCCACCCGATGCCTTGCCACCACCAGCTGTCGACGGTGGCGCGCGGGTCCTTGAGAAACTCGATCGGCGCGTGCAGGTTGCCCGCAATTGCCAGCAGAAAGGCGGCAAGCGCCGCCGCCCCCAGCGCCCGCCCTCGCCCCAACCAGGCCCGAACCAGGTTGAACCCCAGCCCGGCCGCCCCCGCCACCGCAATGCCGAAGGTGCTGGCCAGCGCCAGATTGAAGGCGAACCAGGGCGGCACGTCCGCCATCCGCGCCAGCGACCCATGCACCAGATAGCCGAGGTAGTAGTAGTTGATCGGCTCGCCGGAAAACCATGGGTCCGGTGGCGGCATCTCTGTCGTCCGCGCACCTGCCGCCAGGAAGGCCACGTCCATCGGCTTCTCGGTGCCGGTGATCCGCGGCGTGTACCCCCGCAACGCCACGTACGCCGCAAACGCGACCAGGAAGACCAGCTCCGCCACCAGCAGCGCCCGCAGCCACTCCCGCGTCACCAGCCCCTTGCGCCAGGCCAGCGCCCAACCGCAAATCGCTCCGACAGCCAGCGTCGCCCACAACCCGACCGTTGAGTACGGCACGAGATCGAGACTCGCCAGCAACCACGTCGGATAGACCACCGCCAGCAGCGCCACCGGCCGCGCGATCGACGCCCCCCGATCCGGCAGCCGCCCCCCGACCAGCCGCGCCAGCGGCGCAAACCCCCACGCCGCCGCCGCCAGCACCAGATACCAGGCGATGCCTTCCGTCAGCCAGGTCACGGCGTCACCACGTCACTCAACATCGAGCAGATACTGAAGCCGCCACTCGATCTCTCGGAGCGTGTCTGGGCTGACAGATCCACGCCGGCGAAGAAGGCGTTCAATCGCGAATGTCCGAAGTTGCTCACACATAATGACCGATGGCGAGGTCAACCCACCTTCCGGCGGCCGGATCGGAACATGCGAAGGGATGCCACGATTGCGACGCGTAATCGGAACGACGAATATCAGTTCGCTGCGACCTCGGTTGACTTCAGCGGACGACACGATAACGGCTGGCCGCCGCTCGGCCTGTTCGCGTCCCCGAACTGGGTCGAACTCCGCATCCCACACGTCCCCGCGAACGAGGCGCAAAGTCACTCCACCCATGGATCATCCTCGAGACCATCCATGAGCGTTCCCTCCATGCCCTTGAGTTCGGCCTGCCAGTCCGCCCACGCCTCGGGGTCCGCCTTGAGACGCGCGAATGCCGCGTCGTATTCCTCGAAGAATCGCCGGCGGCGTTCGCGTTCGATGAGTTCAGCCAAGACCTCGCCCATCGGTTGTTTGCGTTCCGCGGCGAGTTCGGCGAGGTGTGCTCGGGCTACGTCAGGAATCTTTACCGTCGCTACCACGGGCTACGTCCTCTCTACTCGTTGGTAATCTCGAGGGTATACCGAGAAGTGTACTCGCGACGATGGCAATTCATATGGCGTTGCGGAAGTGGAAGGCGTGGCCCAACGGTCCGCACCTTGCATTATCGTTAACGACCACCGGCGGCTCGCGGCGTCACCGATAGACACAGGAAAGCCCCGTGACCACCACCACCGTCGCATCAACGACCACATCCGCCGACGAAGGCTGGAGCCGCCAGCGCCTCTGGCGCACCCTGCTGGCGATCGCCGGCAACATTCTCGCCTTCATGGTCCTCTTCCAGCTCTACAAGATGGTCCGCCGCACCTTCATCCAGCGCGGCGAAACCCTCGGCTACGCCAACGCGGACGACATCATTCGCTGGGAAAAAGCGCTCCACACCTACGTCGAGCTCGACCTCCAGCGGTGGGTCATCCAACACGAGTGGCTGATCAAAATCTTCAACTACTACTACTCCTACTTCATGTGGACCTTCTACGCCTGCTGCGTCGTCGGCATCGTCTTCGCCCCAAACAAGTACCGCCGCCTGCGCCGCGTCTTCCTCTTCTCGATGCTCTTCGCCCTCCCCTGGTACGCCCTCTACCCCCTCGCCCCGCCCCGCTTCATGACCGCCGAGGGCTTCATCGACAGCCTCGCCGTCTACGGCCCCAACTACTTCTCCGAGGAGGGCCTCGTCGCCGCCAACCGCTTCGCCGCCATGCCCAGCATGCACATCGGCTGGAGCACTATCGGCGCGGTCATCGTCGGCATCTCGCTCACCCGCTGGCGCATCGGCTGGGTCCTCGCCGTCGCCCACGTCACCATGATGTGCCTCACCGT
>JBOGUE010000402.1:0-4639 GCA_050695955.1 Thermomicrobiales bacterium
CCCTGCACCCGGGCGGCCCTGGCGATCGAGGCGGCCACGAGCCGGCCGGGCGACCGGGTCGTGCGGGTCCTCGACCGGATCGCCGGCGAGCGGGGGCTGCCCGCGCGGCTCGTGCTCGCCAACGACCCGGAGTTGACCGGCAAGGCGCTGGCCCAGTGGGCGTATCACCACGGGGCGGCGCTCCGCTTCAGCGACCCCGGCACGCCGATCCAGAACGCGGGCTGCGAGAGCTGCAACGGCCGCTTCCGGGACGAGTGCCTCAACGAGCACTGGGTCCGCGGGCTCGCCGATGCCCGCCGGCTCATCGAGGCCTGGCGGCACGACGACCATCAGCACCGGCCCCACGGCGCGCTCGGCTACCAGACGCCGGCCGCCGTCGGCCGCCACCTGCGCGCGGCAGCGCCGGCGCTGCCGCGGTTGACCGGACTCTCATCATCGGTGGACCAAACAATGGGGGCAGGTCATCGGTACTCGAAACCACGGATGAAACTCGCGCGTCCCGCACAGATGAGCAGGACAATATAGGCGACTAGAGCGAGGACTAATGCGATTTCTGCTTCTCCCCGTATGCTGTTGGTCCCCAGATTGAGGAGACCGAAGGTGAGGGGAAGGACGGTACTGCCAACGGAAAAGGCACCCGCGGTCTTGTTGTCTAAGATGTCATCAGTGCTGATCTGAAGATCAAGGAAGCGTACCGCGGCATCATGAAACACCCGCGTCGGCATCACCTCCTTAGAGTCCGTCGGCCCAGCCGGAGGCCTCGGAATCACCGCTTTTGATCCGAGTAGACGAGAGAGCCAAGGAATCATGATCGACTCCATACCAGAAACGTGTCTGGTCGAGACAACCACAGCGCTGGGCCTTTGCCTCGTGCTTCCGCCGCGTCATCTCCCGCCGCTCCCGTGTCGGCTCGATCCAGGCGTACTGCCTTCCGCAGGAGTTCACCCCTCTTCCTGAAATGTATAAACAGCGCCGCCCCGTCGCTACATTGATGGTATCTAAGTCACACAATTCTTCGCAAAACAGAGTGGAGATATATGACGCACCCCCCTTGATTTGGCCCAAAGTTAGCGGGCGTCCTCCAGGTAAGGGCATTACCCACGGCAGCACACTGTGCGGCGGACTCGGTTCGTTAAGGTCCGCTCCAGTTGCCCGCCTTCAGAGCCGCACTCTTGAACTCGCCCAACCCGCGGGCATATCGCTCTATCCCGTCGCCACCGTTCCGCCTGACGACTCCCGTACGACCAGCTCGCCGTAGACGACGCTCTTGGCGACCGGTTCCCAGTCGGCGGTGATGAGGTGGTGCAGCTTGCGCATGGCAATCACCCCCATCTCGTGCCGCGGCATGAGAAAGGTCGTCAGCGGCGGGTCGGTGTAGGCGCTTTCGACCACGTCGTCGATGCCGACGATGGCGATGTCGGCGGGGATGCGCAAACCGGCCTCCTTGATCGCCTCCATGGCGCCGAAGGCCGTCTTGTCACTCACCGCCACCACCGCGGTCGGCCGCTCGGGCAAGCGCAGGATCTCCCGCATCTGCAGGTAGCCCTTCTTCGGGTGCCCCGAAACCGGGTGCGGCAGGAACTCGGGCGGAACCACCAGACCGGCCTCCGCGATCGCCGCCAGGCTGCCCCGGAAACGGTCCACCAGGCTGCTGTATTTGGTCGGACCGCGCAGGATCGCCAGCGACCGGTGCCCGAGGTCGAGCAGGTGCCGCGTCACCACGTACCCCGCCTCGACGTTATCGCCGAGCACACAACGCAGCTTGTGGTCGGGCGCGTGGTTCTCGATCAGCACCAGCGGCAGGTCCCGCACCTCGAGCTCGCTCACCGTCTCCGGCGTGATGTCGCCGTCGTTGGCGACGACCAGGCCCCGCGCCTCGTCCGGCAGGCTCTGCAGCAAGTGGGCCGGGGTGTCGGCCGACCGGTCGTACATGTGGAGCAAGACCTGGTAGCCGAGCCGTTGCGCTTCCGATTGGAACCCGCGGAGGATGTCGCCGTAGAAAACGTCGAGCGCGGCCGGCATCGCTCCCTTCTCGATCAAGAGGCAAACGGCCTGGCTCTTCGTGGGGATAGCGGACGCCGGGACCTCGTAGCCCAACTCCGTCACCGCCGCCCACACCCGCTCCCGCGTCTTCTCGGCCACGCCCGGCCGGCCGCGGATCACCAGCGACACGGCGCTGGGCGACACGTTGGCCGCGGCGGCCACGTCCCTGATATTCGATCGTCGCTTCGTCATGCCGCGTGCTACTCCCTCTCCCCAACTTCTCAATGAGACAGTTTAGTGTACAGACGTAGACAACACAATACGCGAGGAGCGCGATTGTGGCCGATCGCCAGGTTAATTCCACCGCTCGGACGGCAAATCATGCGGCCCTGGCAAACGCAAACGCATCGAACGGGTTGTCCACGGACAACCGCCAGATCGTGGCATCGTCCACGCCGGCCTCACTCAGGCGCGGCAGAAATTGTTCGGATAGATGCGTGAACGGCCGCGGCGTGCCGCCGCCCGGTTGCGCCGGGTCGTACCACCCCCGATCGTGGCTCAGCAGCAACCGATCCACCAGCCCGGCGTCCAATCCCCGCAGGATGAGGTCGACGAACCGCTCGTCGCTGCCGGGGTCGCCGATGCCGTCGTACTCGATCCAGGCGCCGCGCCGGCCCAACTCGTGGTGCACCGCCACATCCGGTTCCTGATGGGCATGGATCCAAACGAAACGTCCCGGCGCCGCCCCGGCGGCTTCGAGCACGTCCAATTGTGCCCGCGCCACCCATCCCCGGATCGTATGACTGCCGACAGTGGCTCCCGTGACCGCGCTAGCCGCCCCTGAGGCCCGCAGCACCTTCGTCTCGCCGTCCGTCAGGCCCTCGTCGCTCGCCCCGACCTTGATCCAGCCCGCCTGCACCCCGCTCTGCTCGATCTCCCCGGTCAGCTCACCGACCATCCAATCGCGCAGCGTCTCCTCGTCCGCATCATGCACCCACGGTGGCATCCACGGCTCACGATAAACCCCGGTCGGCGCCACCAGCGGAAACCCCGTCGCCTCAGAAAAGGCGCGCAGAATATCCGCCCGCCGCCCCACCCCGACCGTGCTCGGCTCGACGATCGCGGTCACGCCCACGCCCCGCGCCCGCTCCACCTCCGGCCCCATCAACCGGACCACGTCTTCCGCCTCGGCTTCCCCATACCCCGGTTGATCCCACGTCCGCAAATCGACAAAGACATGCTCGTGCGGCAGGATCATCCCCAGATCCTCCCGCTGCATTGGGCCAAGCGTCGTGATCAAGTGGGCCATCTCGGCTCCCTTCACGTTCAGATCACGCCTGCAAGACGCGCATTTTCTCACACGTCGATACTGACCGGTCATGCGCACATGAAGACGCCCGGGGATACGATCCCCGGGCGTCTGATTCAATGCACCATGAGAACCCTGAGGCGCCTACTCCCCCACTATTTCCACGCCGTGCTTCTCAGCGGCGTTCTTGATCCGGTCTTTGATCACCCCGACCTCGTCCTTGTCGTACTTCGCCGCGTTATCTTTGTGGTTGATATAGCTCCACGCGGCGCGGACGTGCTCCTCGGTGTCGATCGGGTATTTCTTGTTGACGGGATCGGCGAAGGCGACGTCGCCATACTCCCGCGCCCCTTCCTTCGGGCTGACGTCCTCGCGGCGGTCGATCTTGGTCGTCATGCGATCCTTCTTTCGGGCGGCATGAGCCGCCTACCCTGGAGGCGCGCAAGTCTGGTGCCCTCATCCTGGCAAACTGAAGGACGGAGGTGTTCAGCCGGCTCTCAGCCGGGTTAGCTGGGTCCGGAGTCCAGCCCGGAGTCTTCAGCTCCGGGCGACGCTGACACGAAGCCTCCAATCGGCACGGCGTCAACATATCATAACTGACTTGTGTTGCATTTTTATTGCATATGTGTTTACATTTATTGCAGTTCCGTGTAATCTCATCGCCTGGTTTCTGACCTATAGGAGGCGCCACGCATGGCCAGCCCAACCAACCCAGCCATATTCATCCAAACCCTCGCCCGCGCCGAGGCCAGTTCCGCCGACGAGCTCTGGCACGAAGCCGCCACCCTCTGGCAGCGGGTCGTCGACGCCAACCCGGTCGAAGGCCACTTCTGGTCCCAGCTCGCCTGCGCCCGATATGGGGCAGGCGAGTTCCGCGACGCCATCCCCGCCTTCGCACGCGCCCTTGAATTGCGCGACGGCTTCCCCGCCGAAACCGCTTACCGCATCGCCCGCTGCCACGCCCGGCTCGGCGAAACCGACCAGGCCATCTCCTGGCTCGACCGCGCCTGGGAGTTGGGCTTCCGTGAGCTAGACCACGCCCAGAAAGACGACGACCTTGCCAGTCTCCGCGACCACCCCCGCTTCCGCGAGCTCGTCGGCCTGATCGAGACCGGCGACCTCTCCCGCGACGACGGCTGGCGCCTCGATCTCCGCTTCTTCGCCCGCGAGGTCAAGCGCCGCGCCTACGCCCCGTTCGGCCAGATCTCCGAAGCGCAGTTCGACGCCGAGATAGCGACGCTCGACCAGACCATCCCGACCCTATCCGACGCCCAGATCATCGTCGAGTTGACCAAAGTCCTCCGCCACCTCGGCGACGGCCACGCCTACGTCTCCCCGCCCGCGGAC
>JBOGUE010000403.1:0-19792 GCA_050695955.1 Thermomicrobiales bacterium
CCGCCGCTCTCTTGCCACCTTGTCGCCTACTCGTACCGCAGGGCCTCGGCAGGGGCGATGCGGGAGGCTTGCCGGGCCGGGATCCAGGTCATGAGCAGGGCCGCGACGATGGTGGAGAGGACAATGACGGCGAGGGTGCCCCAGGGCACCAGGAAGTTGATGTCGCCGGCGCCGAACTCGTCGTCCTGGAAGAGGACCCAGGCCAGCGCCAACCCCAACACGACGCCGGAGATGACGCCGATTGCCGCCACGCCGACGATCAGGCCGAGACCCATGAAGCCCTCGATGAGGTAGAGGAACCCGGTCGCCTGCCGCTGGTTGTCCTTCAGCTCGTCGCGGATCGACGTCGCCTCGATGCCGTTCTGCAAGAGCGCGGCCTCGATTTCCTTGGCCATGTCCTCCGACTGGCTCGAATCGTCCAGCGCGAGGTAGTAGGAGGTAAACGTCGTCGTCGGGAAGATCGCGTCGGTCGTCTGCTGGTTGGCGTAGAGGCCGAAGAAGGTCGTGATCTTGCTGTCGATGACGCCGATCAACTTCACCGTTGCCGGCGTGTCGCTATCCGGGTCCTGGACCTGGAGCTCGATCGGCGCGAAAACCTTGTCGTCACTGGTGAGGTCCTCGACGCGGAACGCGTCCGGGTCGACGCCAAAACCCTCGGCGTCGAGGGAGAACGAGTCGATGATCGCGACGTTCGGCTCGGTCAACAGCGCCTCGATGATCGCCTCGTCCGATTCGTACCCTTCCGCTCGCTGCTGGAAGAACAACTCGCTCTCGCCGATGAACTGGTCCCCCATGCCATGGATGAGCACGTCCTTCCACTCGTCGGTGTCGGGCATCCGGGCATGCGTCGCGCCGCCATTCGGCGTGGTGACGACCGCGATTTGCTCAATGTTCTCCGTGTCGATGCCGTTGTTCTCAAGGGTCGCGGCGAAGTTGTCGACTGGGTTGGCCGTGCCCGAGTCGGCGCGGATGTCCCACCCGGCGTTCGCCTCGTCGCTCAGGAACAACTCGCTGAAGTTCGTGCTGATCGTCGCCATCATCACCAGCGAGAAGACGACCAGGCTGAACATCGCGATCGTCATCCCAGTCCGGCCCCGGTTCGCGCTCGGATAGGAGATCGCGGTGCGGATGGACGGCAGCTTGCTCTTGAGCAGCCCGCCGAGTTGCGTCAGGACCCACAGCAGGATGTCGGTGTTCTGCATGATGACGATGGTCGCCGCGGCGACGAGGCAGATACCTGAGACGAAGAAGAGCTCGGGACCACCGCCCATGTCGGGCAGGAACCGGTCGTAGACGCTACTCGGCGTCAGCCAGAGCACGATGATGAAGAGGCCGACCAGCGTCGGCGCCAGCCGGCCGCTGATGCCGAAGTAGCGCAGGATCACCAGAATACCGAACGGAACCATGCTCATGCCGGTGAAGAAGAGGAAGGCGTTCTCGATGCCCAGGCCCATGGCCGTCATGAGGGCGCCGACGACGAGCAGGACGATGCCCCAGATCAGTGTCCGCCGCCGCTTGTGGTGGATCGTGACGTCCGGGATGTCGCGGATGGCGGCGACGACGTTGAGGCGGCTGATCCGCGACGAGGAGACGACGACCGCGAGGAAGGTGATGACGACGCCCATGCAGTAGGCGACGATCAGGCTGCGCGGCTGCACCATCGGCTCGATCGGGAAGAACTCGCCGATGATGGCGCGCATGCCGTAGGCCAAACCGATCGCCGCCGCTACGCCGAGCGCCGAGCCGACGAACCCGGCTACGATCGCGTAGCCGGCGCCTTCGCTCACAAATTGTTGTACGAGCTGCGAGCGCTGCATACCGACCGCGCGGGCCATGCCCATCTCTGGCCGCCGCTCGGCAGCAAGCATCGAGAAGATCAGGATGATGAGGAGGATGCCGACCGCAATCGAGAAGAGGCCCATCAGCAGGAAGATGGCAGTAAAGGATTGGGCCCCGTCCTCGGCCTCTTCAATGAAGTCCTGCTTGATCTTGCTGACGCCGAGCGATTCCCCAGCAAGCGCCGGCGTGAGCGTGTCGTAGACCACGTCGGTCAGGTGCTCGGAGTCGCGGACGCCGCCCGCGTTCGAAATGGCGATCGCGCTCAACTCGTCGGTCTGACCGGTGATCTGCTGCATGCGGTCGAGGGGGATGACCATGCCGCCGACGTTCGTCGTCAAGACGCCGCTCAGCGCCGAGTCTCTCGCGATAGCGGCGACGGTCATTTCCGTTGGCTGATTGCCGTAGAAAAAGGTCACCTGGTCGCCAATGGAGGCATCCAGATCCTCGGCCGCTGTTTCGCTGAGCACGATCTCATTGTCGGCGGTGGCGCCGAGGTCGATGGTATCCCCGTCGGTCGCCTGTAACCCGCCGAACGCGTCGAGCTTGGCCGGATCGAAACCGGTCAGCACGACCGCGGGCTCACCCTGGCTGCTCGTCTCGTCGAGGATCGGCACCGTTTCGATCAGCATCGGGGCAATGCCATCGACGTTCGGATCGTCCGCCAGGGCTTGCTCAACCGTACCGAGGGCACTCGCCGGAATCTTGAGGGTGAGCGCGTTCTCGGAGTCGCCCTCTTCCTCCTGGCTGTAGACCACGACCTCGTCGACGTGGCCGAGCGTCTTGTAGACCTCGTTCGTAATCGAGTGGTCGACGGTGTCGCCGGTGCCGAACGCGGCCGAAATGATCAGGGTCGAAAGCATGAGGCCGACGATGATCAAGACCGTCTGCGCCTTGCGCCGCGGGATGTTGCGAATCCCCATTTTGAACACGACCGGACGCCGCCACGCGACCCAGCCGATCCCCAACAGGCAGATCGCCAGGAGCACGAGCATAATCGTCATGAAAGTCGTCATCGGGACGCCGAAGATCTCGTTCATTGCATGCTCCGAGCTGTCAGCTCTCAGCTATCAGCCTTCAGCTAATGGCCGGCAGACCGCATCGCCCTACTGACTGAGAGGGCCGAACGACGAAAGACTAGCTGATAGCTGACGGCTGAGAGCTGAGAGCTTCGGCACGGAAATGCCCGCCGGGGCCAGCTTCCCCGATGATGTAGCCGTCGCGCATGCGGACGATGCGGTCGCAGCGGTCGCCGACGCCGGGGTCGTGCGTCACCAGGACGAAGGTCAGGCCGACGCGCTCGTTCAGCTCCCGAATAAGATCCATGATCTCGTTGGCGGTTTTCGAGTCGAGGGCGCCGGTCGGTTCGTCCGCCCAGACGATGGCCGGATCGTTGACGAGGGAGCGGGCGATCGTGACGCGTTGTCGCTGGCCGCCGGAGAGTTCCGCCGGCCGGTGCGTCGCCCACTGGTCGAGCCCGACGTGTGCCAGGGCGGCCATCGACTTTTGCCGCGCTTCCTTCGGCTTCATCCCCGAGACGAGCAGGGGCAGCTCGACGTTTTCGACCGCGTTGAGGACCGGCAACAGGTTGTACACCTGAAAGACGAAGCCCATCCGCCGCGCCCGGTAGTCGGTGCGGTCCTTGTCTGAAAGGTCGGCGAGGTCGCGGCCTTCGAGGAAGATCGTCCCGGAGTCGATCGTATCGAGACCGGAGAGGCAGTTGAGCAAGGTCGTCTTACCGCAGCCGGACGGCCCCATCACCGCGATCATTTCGCCCCGCTGCACCGCGAAGTCGACGCCGTGCAGCGCCTGGATCCGAGTGCTCCCCGTGTCGTAGGTCTTGACGACCTGCCGGGCATCGATCATCAGATCCGAGTTCGCGGGTCCGTTCGCATGGCCAGCTCCGTCAGTGTTGCTTGCCGGTGTGTTGTCGCTTCGCCGTTTGAACACGTCCCGTTCCTCCCAGCCTCGATACCAACGCATCAGACGTCACTGGACGCCTAGAGTCCGGCGTCGGCGCGTCCGCGCGCTCAGTGTAAGCCACCATAAAACATGCCAAGAAAATCCGACATCGGGACTGAGGGATTGCCTCGACGTCGGACCAATCAAAGAGATAGCCACACCCCGCGGGATACAAGCCACCTCGCATGCTATCGACCTCATTTCACCCTATCCACCCCGCGATCAGATTACGATTCAGTGAAAAAATTGTGTCATCCGCCATCCACCTCCCCCGTCATTCCGATCGCTTCCCCCGTCATTCCGAGCATCACCCCGTTATTCCGAGCCGCCGCGAGGAATCGTCCCGTCGTGGTCAGCCAGGCGAGGTTCCTCTCTGCGATCGGAATGACGGGGGGGGCGATCGCATTGACGGAGGTGGCGATCGGAATGACGAGGTCATGGTCGGGATTGCGAGGGGCACCGAACGCTCATCCGCGGCCGGGCTATACTCGCGCCTGGCCTGCCGGCCCACACCTGGTATCTCTCGCGATCGCAACAACCGGAACAGCATGACTGAGTTGACGTTTCTCGGCACCGGCACATCGAACGGCATCCCGATCATCGGCTGCACCTGCCCGGTCTGCACCTCAACCGACCCCCGCGACCAACGGACGCGCACCTCGGCCGTCGTTCACTATGGCGGCCAAACCTACCTGATCGACACCGCAACCGAACTGCGCCTCCAAGCGATCGCGGTCGGACTCGACCACGTCGACGCCGTCCTCATGACCCACGCCCACGCCGACCATACCGGTGGGCTCGACGACCTGCGGCGCTTCAATGACCTCGACCAGCGTCACCTGCCGATCTTCGCCTCTCCAGCTACCGCCGCCCAGCTTCGCGAGCGCTATGCCTACGCCTTCGTCGACCAGTACCCGTTCTATGGTGGCAAGCCGGACCTGATTCTCAACGAATTTGACGGCCCGTTCGAGGCCCGCGGCAACCTGATCGTACCGATCTCGGTCATGCACGGGCGGATGGAAGTCCACGGCTTCCGCTTCGGTGACCTCGCGTACGTCACCGACGCCAAAACGATCTCGCCGGGGTCACTTGATCTCCTCGCCGGCCTCGACGTCCTGGTCCTCAACGCCCTGCGCGAACAGCCCCACGCCACCCATCTCAGCCTGGCCGAAGCGGTCGCCGTGATCGAATCGGTCAAACCAAAACGCGCCTTGCTCGTCCACCTGAGCCATGAGCTTGGACACGCCGCCGCCAGCGCGCTCTTACCCCCCGGCGTCGAGATCGCCTACGACGGTTTGACCGTCCGCCTAGGCGCGGGGTAGCGAACGACTCATGGTACAATTATCAGCGCACAAATGAGCGGTACGAGGCTCCGGCGCCATAGCCAAGCGGTAAGGCACGGGTCTGCAAAACCCTGATCGGCGGTTCGAATCCGCCTGGCGCCTCCGCGATTCGAAACGGCACCCAAATGGGTGCCGTTGTCGTTCCATCGACAGGAGAACGACGTTGACTACCGGCGGCGGCCACACCCCCGAAACGACCGTCGAGAGCCGCCGCGGCTTCGATGGCAGGCTCATCAGCGTCCGCGTCGACACCGTCCGCTTGTCAGGTGGCCGCGAAACGACGCGGGAAGTCGTCGAGCACCCCGGCGCTGTCGCCGTGATCGCGCTCACGACCGACCGGCAAGTGCTCCTCATTCGCCACTATCGACATACCGCCGGCACAACGCTGCTCGAACTCCCGGCCGGCACGATCGAGCCGGACGAACCGCCGGCCGATACTGCCCGCCGCGAGTTGATCGAGGAAACCGGTTTCGCGCCTGGCCGCTTGGCCGAGCTCGTCGCCTTTTACCCCACCCCCGGCTACTCATCCGAACGGATCACCCTCTTCCTCGCCGAAGACTGCCGCCCTGCCCCCGACGCCTCCCTCTCTGACGAGGTGATCGACGTCATCACGCTCCCGCTCGACTCGATCCGCAAGCTCCTCCTCCCCGGCCCCACCCAGGTCGAAGACGGCAAGACCCTCATCGGCCTTTTCTGGCTGTTGAACGGGGCGGATTTCGGATTGTTTGGGGCAGGATGACCACCCCTACGATGTCGCCTTCGTCAGAAAATCAATCACGGTCGTATTGAACCGTGCCGGTTGTTCCATGCTCAGCATGTGTGCAGCGCCGGCAAGCGTCACAAACGTCGCATCCGCAATCCCTGATGACAGCCGGCCCATGCTCTCGACCACATCCGGCATATCTTGGTCGCCGATGATGAGCAGTGTCGGTTTCTGGATCTCGCCCAATCGCTCGTGCGCCGGCGGGTCAAAGTCGACGGCCTCGCCCTCCGATCCCGCCATCTCGCGGGCAAGCAGCGCCCGGTCCATCACGCGCACCCGCTCCCGCACCGCCGCGTCGACGTCGCCCGGCGACCGGTTCGGTCCATCAACCCAGGTGCGCAGCTCGACTTCGACCGCTCGGTCCAGGTCACCGGCCTCCAACGCCTCATCAGTCTCCGCCCAGGCCTGGCGCAGCAGGTTGGACCGCTCGGCACTGCCCGCGAGCGTTGCGCCGACGACCAGCGCGGCCACAATGCCGGGGTACGCCAGCGCCGTGTTGAGCGCCACCTCTCCGCCCATCGAGACGCCGGCAAGCGCCGCCCGCTCCATGCCGACCTGGTGCATCAGGTCGCGGAGATCTTCGTGGAGCGCAAATGGTCCCGCCGGCATGTCGGAGTCGCCGAATCCCCGTTGGTCGTACCGGAGCACACGAAACCGCTCCGCGAACGCTGGAAACTGGTCATCCCACATGCGGCGATCGGCAATCCCGGCGTGGATCAGCACCACCGCCGGTCCATCACCTGCAAGGTCGTACGCCAGCCGCGCGCCGTTGACCGTCAGCACACCTGACTCAATGGTCATGGCTCCGCTCCCTTTGTATGCGCGCGCCGCTTCCGCTTCGACACACCGTCGTGATGACAGGATAATCGCCCCGAAGACTCGGCCGGCCGGTACCGAAAGGGAACAAAGTGGACAACAGCCCCGCACGAACATCGACCACGACCGATCACCTCTTCGTCGCCACGGCAGATTGGCATGCCGCGTGGCCCGGCGCCGTGGCGGGCGCGTTGATGATGCGCGGCCTTGCCAACCCTGATCGCCACGACGGGATCGACGCCGCGCGTGCCCAAGCCGAGACACTGCTGCGCGAGCGATACGCGGACCGCGACCGCGCGGACCTGCGCGCCACGCCGCCCCTCCCCGCCTACGACGCCTACTACCACCGTTTCGGCCAGACGTACCACGTCCTGCTGCAGCTCGAATCGGTCGCCCTCAAGGGGAAGTCACTCCCCCGCCGCCCGCCTCTGGTCGAGGCGATGTTCCTCGCCGAGCTAGGCAGTCTCATTCTTACCGCCGGCCACGACCTGGCAACGTTGCAACTGCCGGTCGTCGTCGACGTCGCCGGCTCAGACGAGCACTACCTTGGCATCGGCGGCAAAGATCAAACCTGCAAGCCCGGCGACTTCCTCATGCGCGACGGCGCCAGCATTGTTTGCAGCATCATCCAGGGCCCGGACGATCGCACCAAGATCACGCCAGCCACCCGTGAGGCCCTCTTCGCCGTCTACGCCCCGCCCGGCATCGGCGCCGAACCCGTCCGACGCCACCTGGAAGCGCTAGCGGCCAACGCCCGGCTGATTTCGCCGGACGCCGAGGTTGTGGAACTGATGACGATCTGTGCAGATGCGGATGCCGACTTCCCAGGGTTGGAAACCCTGGGCTGAACCATCCCTCAGCCTCGCGCTTTAACGTCGGGAAACCTCGCCCCTTCAGGACTGCCTGTCAGCCTGCCACGATCTCCCGCGCCGCGATGTCCCGCCGATACTGGCAGCCCTCGAACGATATCGACGCGGCAGCCGCATACGTCTGGTCGTAGGCGTCCGCCAGATTGTCGTCGCGACCGACGACGCTCAAAATCCGACCTCCTGCGGTCACGACGCGCCCTTCCTCGTCGAATCGAGTACCGGCGTGGAATACCAACGCGTCTCGCCCCGCCTGCTCCAGGCCGGCAATTGGGAAGCCGGTCTTGTAGGCGCCCGGATACCCACCCGAGGCGATGACCACGCACACCGCCGCGCCCCGCGCCGGACCGGGCGGCGGCACGTCGCCCAGCGTGCCGGTCGCGATGCCCCAGAAGAGATCGAGCAGGTCGCCGGCGAGGATCGGCATCACGACCTGGGCCTCCGGATCACCGAACCGCGCGTTGAACTCGATGATCTTCGGCCCGTCCGCCGTCACGATCAAACCGGCATAGAGAATGCCCCGCATCGGCGAGCCGGCGTCTGACATCCCGCGAAGCACCGGCTCCACCATCGTCGATTGCACCAGCGCGAGGAAGGCGTCGTCGGCCACCGGCGGTGGAGCGTAGGCCCCCATCCCACCGGTATTTGGTCCCTTGTCGCCGTCGAAGATGCGCTTGTAGTCGCACGCGGCTGGGAGGATGATCACCGTCTCGCCGTCGGTGAGGGCGAAGACGGAGACCTCCTGCCCCACTAAACACTCCTCGATAAGGACGGTGGCGCCGGCCGCGCCCAACGTCTGGTCGTGGAGAAACGACGTCAAGACGGCAACTGCTTGATCGGTCGTCTCGGCGATCACGACCCCCTTGCCCGCCGCCAATCCGTCCGCTTTCACAACCACTGGGAGTCCGAACTCCCCCAGCGCCGCTCGACCCGTCGCGACGTCCCGCACCAGCACCGACCGCGCGGTCGGCACACCGGCGCGGGCCATGATCTCCTTCGCCCAGGCCTTGCTGCTTTCAATTCTCGCCGCCGCCTGACTTGGACCACACACGGCGATCCCTGCCGCCTCGAGCCGGTCGGCCAGGCCCAGCGCCAGCGGTTCCTCAGGACCGATCACGACAAGGTCGACGCGCCGCGCCCGCGCCGCCCCGACGATGCCGTCGAGGTCGTTTGCCTTGATCGGAATGTTCTCGCCCAGCGGCGTTGTGCCGGCGTTTCCCGGCGCGATGCAGACCGTGTCCGCCAGCGGACTCCGCGCCAGCTTCCACAGCAACGCATGTTCCCGCGCCCCATTCCCGACGACCATCACCCGCATACCCAACGACGTTCCTCCCCCGCGTTTTGCCCACTCGTCCGGCGGGGATAATACGCCCCTCGCGGCGAGACCGGCCGCACCCGGCCTGTGGTAGGCTTCGTCTGTTATGGAAACTATCGTGCGCGCGACCGCCCCCCAATCCGTTGCTCGACCGATCCGACCGTCGCTTCGCTCGGCGCGATCTCTTTCGCTCTACGACTTGACGCTCGAAGAACTCGAGACGCGGCTGAAGGAGATGGGCGAGCCGCCCTACCGGGCGCAACAGGTGTACGACTGGGCTTACGGCCACCTGGTCGACGGCTACGAGGCGATGACGAACCTGCCGGCGGCCTTGCGGGCGCGATTGGCAGAGGCGTTGCCCCTCACCTCGCTCAGCCCGGTCCGTGAGATCGCCGCCGATGGTGGCGAGACGATCAAGACGCTGACGCGTACCCCCGACGGCCAGTTCATCGAAGCGGTGCTCATGATCTATCCCGACCGGGCGACGGTCTGCGTCTCCTGCCAGGTCGGCTGCGCGGTCGGTTGCGCCTTCTGCGCCACCGGACTCGGCGGCCTGACCCGCAACCTCACCGCCGGGGAGATGGTGGCCCAGGTCGTCGAGGCGGCGCGACGCGCACGGGACCTCGGCCGGTCGCTGACCAACGTCGTGATGATGGGGATGGGCGAGCCGTTCCAGAACTACGCGGAAACGATGAAGTTCGTCGGCATCATCCACGACCCGCGCGGCCTCAATCTCGGCGCGCGCCGGATCACGATCTCGACCTCGGGCATCGTGCCCCGCATCGACGCCCTGGCCGACGAGCCGTACCAAGTCAACCTCGCGGTCTCGCTGCACGCGCCAAATGACGAGCTGCGGAGCAGCCTGGTCCCGATCACTCGCCGCTATCCGATCCAGGACCTCCTTGCCGCCGTCGACCGCTATTCGGCGAAGACCGGTCGCCGCGTCTCCTTCGAGTACGCCCTGATGCGAGGCATCAACGACTCTGATGAGATCGCTCATGAGTTGGGCGAGCTACTGCGCGGACGGCTCTGCCACGTCAACGTCATCCCTCTCAACCCGGTCGACGTCCTCCCCTACGAACGGCCCGACCCCGCCGGCATCGACCGCTTCGCCAATGTCCTGCGTGGACACGGCATCCCCACCACCGTTCGTTACTCCCGCGGCGTCGACATCGCCGCCGCCTGCGGTCAACTACGGGCGCAGCATGAAACCGTATCGTCATGAACGCGACATGAAGCGGTGGTTTCGAGTGCAGGCAATCGGCGTGATCCGTCGTCCTGGCGCGGGCGAGCCGGCGGTGGACGACTTCTTCGATCCGGCGCTCGAAAGCGTGATCGAGATCGACCCCCGGTGGTCTGATGGCCTCACACGCATTGAAGAGTACAGCCATCTGGTCGTCCTCTTCTACTTGGACCGGGCGACGCGGCGGCGCGCCGCCGGCCGTTCCGCCACTCCCGAAGGGCGCCAGGAATTACCGCCCGTGGGCTTCTTCGCCACCCGCACCCCAAAGCGACCGAATCCGGTTGGGATCGGTTGTCCCCGCCTCACCCGGCGCGAGGGGAACCGCCTCGTTGTGACCGGCCTCGACGCCTGGGATGGGACGCCCGTGATCGACGTCAAGGGGTACTCACGGCGAGACGAGTACCATCCCGAGGCCGTCATGCCCGGCTGGCTCCTCCACCTCTGGGAGCAACACGACGCCGACCGCGGCCGGTAGGCGTCAAGCCAACCGCACATCCCGTGTGCCTTGTTGGCAAATCTAGCCTCGAAATACATTGGCTTGTAGACTAGAAACGTCCCCCGCTCATCGCGCATTCCTGCCGCGAGGACCCCGCTATTCTCGGTTCGTCGCCGACGTGCCCGGCGGATCTTGCCGTAGGCGTTGGCACCCAGAGCATCATGGGAGACCCGCCGTGACCCATCGTCGTGCCGCTTTACCCCGCGCTGCTCGCGTCCTGATCGCTATCTCCTCACTGGCCCTGTTTGGCGGAACGTTGCTCGGCGCCGGCTCAGCCAAGGAAGTCGCGGCCCGCGGCGGCTGCGACGAAGCGGCCGCGCGGGCGATCTATTGGGCTGAAGGGTACGAGGCACAGGTGATGACCGGCGACGGCTTCGTCTGGACCAGTGGTCTCGGCGCGCCTGGCTCTGTGGTTATCCCGACGAGCGTGCCGGTGCTCATGTATCACCGGATCAATGACTATCCCGCGCAATATGAAATCACGGTCGATGCGCTCTACCAGCAAATGAACTGGCTGGCAGCAAACGGGTACAACTCGGTCACGCCCGCCGACCTGATCGCGGCCATCGACTACGGCGTGCCGCTGCCACCCAACCCTTTCATGTTGACCGTCGACGACGGCTTCGTCAGCACGTTCACCTTCGCCGCCGTCTTTGCCGAATACGGCTTTCGGGGCACCTAATTCCTCCCGAACGAAGCCGCCTGGCGCCTATCCGACGGCGATATTGCCTCCCTCGCGCGGATCGGGGAGGTGTGCGGGCACACGGTCGATCACGCCAACCTCGCCGCCCTCTCCCTCGACGATCAGTGGTATGAGGTCTTGCAGAACAAGATCTGGCTGGAAGGCATTGTCGGCCAGCCGGTGACCTGCTTCGCGTACCCCTTCGGCGCCTACAACTGGGCGACGACCGACGTCGTCGCCGGTTCGGGCTACGCCGTCGCCTTTGACGCCTGGGGTGGCATCTCCCCATCGCCGGCGTTGATCGCTGGCATGTGCCGCGCATTGAGGTGTCGGGGTATGTGACGTTGGACGAGTTCGCGGCGTCGATCTGAGGAGTCAGGGGTCAGGAGTCAGGGGTCAGGAGTTAGGGAGACAACGACGTTTCGTCCCTGAATCCTGACTCCTATCGAGCAACTCTATCACTCGCGCAAACTCCTCGATGCTCTTCGGGGTGCAGGGGTCCAGTCCGGCGACCCAGTGGCGCAGGCCGAGGTCGCGGAAGGGGCGGATTTGGCCGGCAATCTCTTCGTGGGTGCCAGTCATGGGGTTCGGGCGGAGGTTGAGGCAGCCGCTCATGACGACGTTGCTGCTCGCGGTCTTGACCAGCGTGCTCGGGTCGCGGCCGACCTCGCGACAGGCGGCGTCGAGGCGTTCCAGCATTGGAATCAGGGTCGAGGTGTCGTGCTGCCAGTCGGAGTTCCAGGCGTCGGCGAACCGCGCGACCAGGCGCATCATCCGGTCGCCGCCGGTGCCGACGAGAATCGGTGGCCCGCCTTGCGCACCCAGCGGCCCGCGCGGCAGATTCGGCGCGTCGTGGACCGCGAAAAAGGTGCCCTGGTAGTCGGCGCGCCCCTCGCGCAGCATCGGCGCGATGATCTGGATAGCGTCGTCGAAACGGCCGACGCGGTAGTCGTAGGGCAGGCCGAAGCGGTCGAACTCCGGCTTGTGCCACCCGGCGCCAAGGCCGAGCACGAACCGCCCGCCGCTGATCTCGTCCAGGTTCTCAGCCATCTTGGCAATGATGGTCGGGTGCCGAAACGCGGTGCAGGTGACAAAGATGCCGAGGGTGATGCGCGACGTCGCCGCGGCGAGCCCCGCGACGGTCGTCCAGCCCTCCCAGACGCCGCGGATCGATGCGCCGCCTTGTTCCTCGACCAGAAAATGGTCGGGGATCCAGACGGCGTCCATGCCGACCGCCTCGGCCGTCCGCGCGATCTCCAACATGTCCGCGAAGCGCGGTGTGCCGCCAAAGGCGCTCCGATCGGAAATCGGCATGATGGCGCCGATCCCCATCGCACGTGACGACGCCGGCCAGCGCCCCAACGCGGTGGCCGTCTCTCCCTCGGTCATCGACTCCCCCCTTTTAGGCGTTAGACATTAGGCGTTAGGCGTTAGGCGTTAGGGGCCGCGTCGTTCCCCTAACGCCAAACGCCTAGCGTCTCAGTCAAGGTTCATGCGTTGCAGGCGCCAGGTGGCGAGCACGACGCAGACGACGGCGACCGCGACCACGACGATCGTCGCCGTCATCGGCGCGGTTGCGTTGTCCATCGAAATCTCCAGGTGGTCGAGCATCCCGACGAAGATCGACTTGACGGCGTGCCGCACGCTGACGACCCGCAGCCCCGGCAAGAACCGCCCGAGCAGGCTTTCCCAGACGAAGGTGTAGATAATGCCCACCAGCAGGGCGCGCGGGATAATCAAGCTCACAAGCATGAAAACGGCGGAGTAGGCCAACGTCCCCACCGCGGCCGCGGCCAGCATTGCCGCCAGGATCTCCGTTTCGTCGCGGGCATCGCCCCGCATGACGACTAAGAAGGTGGCGGCCAGCCCTGCCAGCACGATCGGTACGGCCACGGCCAGGACACCGAGCAGCTTCTCGACCACGATCCGCAGCCGGCTCAGCGGCTTCAACGCCAGATACGGCAGGGTCCGATCCTCGATCTCGTTCCCCAGCGCGCCGGTCGCCAGAATCAGCACCGTGATCGGCAGCAGCGTCGGCGCGACCATCTCGATAAAGATCGTCTCGGTCAAAAACTCCCGCGCCGTCGCCACGTCCGTGTTCAACAGGTAGATCAAGCCAAAGACGCATGGCAGGAAGGCGAGCAAGGTGACAACCCGCACGGCTCTCCCGCCAAGGAACTGACGGACCGTGAGGGTGGCGACTGGTAATGGTTTCCACAAGAGGGTTGAGGCCATGTTGTGTTTTGTCCTAACTGGCGCGATGTCAAACGACGCGGGGTTTAAACCCCGCGCTGACCAAACGAACCCGGCTGAAGCCGGCTGATGTCCTCGGAGGTTCGTTCAAGGGCTTCCCACAGGCGTTGCGTGCGATGGCGTTCTTCTTGGTTTTCGACGTAGGCCACGACATCCGGCAGGAATTTCTCGCCGAAAGAGAACACGCCATACTCGTCCTGCCACGCAAAACGATCGTCTTTGAGCGGTGCGACCTGATTCACCAGGTGGCTCGTCGATCCTTTTGCCCGACCGACAAACGCGGAGATGGCCACGCTCGGCGGAATCGAGGCGACGAGGTGAACGTGTTCTGGCTGGATGCCGAGACCGTGGATCAGCACCTTTTGCTCTCGGCAAATTGTCCGTACCGATCCCTCAACCAACCCCTTCACCTCGCCGTGCAAAAGCTGACGCCTCTCTGACGTGGACCAAACGAGGTGATAGAACAGCCGCCAATACGCCACCTTCTCCCCTCCCCAACAGCCCCGTCCAGCCGGCTGAAGCCGGCTTCGTTCGGTCAGCGCGGGGATTGATCCCCGCGTTCTCCACCGCCCGCGGTTCAACCACTCACATCACCGCTCCACCAGATACTGGAACACCGATGTCAACGACTCGTCGGCCGCCTGGACCTCGTACAGCCGCACGCCGTGGTCCCGCGCGATGACCGGCAATCCACGGTAGAAGGCCCGGACGTCGCTCGTTTCGGCGATCAGGCGGTCCGCCCGCACAAGCCGGACCGACAGGGTCGCCGGGTGGGCAATCAGCGCCGAGGCCAGGACGCGCGGATCGTTGGCCCGGATGCTGACGGCGTGGTCGTGCTCGTCGATCTTCTCCCGGATCGCCCGATAGTCGCCGGCGGCGGCGAGTTTGCCGTTGACGATCACGAGGATGTTTTCCGCGAACCGCTCGACCTCGACTAGCACGTGTGACGACACCAGCACTGTCTTGCCCGCCGCGCCGAGGCGGCGGATGAGCTGGATCAGATGCGCCCGCTGCACCGGATCGGTCCCGTTCAGCGGCTCGTCCATCAGGACGACGTCCGGGTCGTGGACCAGTGCGGCGGCAACCTTAATCCGTTGCCGCATGCCCTTCGAATAGCCGCCGAGTCGACGATTGGCGGCGTCGGTCATCTCCGTCACCGCGATCGCCCGCTCGGCTGCCGCGTCCGGGTCGGACAGACGCTGCAAGATGGCGTTCATCCGCACGAACTCACGCCCGGTCAAGAAGGGATAGATATGCTCTTGCTCTGGCACCAGTCCCAACTGGCGGTAAGCGCTAGGCTCGCCGCGGGCCGGCCGGTCGAGGATTGAGATGCGCCCCGATGACGTCGACAATAGCCCCGACATCATCTTCAGCAGCGTCGACTTCCCAGCCCCATTCGGTCCCAGCAGGCCGGTGACCCCCGGCGTCACCCCGAACGTGACATCGGAAACGGCCACGACGTCGCCGTACCACTTCGAGACGTGCCCGACGACGATCGTCGGTTCCCGCCCCGCGATGACACCGGGCAACGACGAAAGATCGGTCGGCGCGTCCTCCCAGACAACCGCCGCGCTCTCCTCTGGCCTGCCGTCTTTCGCCTTTCGCCTTTCGGCCCTCGCCTGTCGCCTACTCATTGGGCACGTACCGCCACCACATCACGCCAAAGGCCACCGCCACGATAGCGCCCATGCCAAGCAGGTACTCCCACTGCGTGAATTCCCAATAGCTGAAGCTGCCCTCATCGAACGATTCGACGTCGAACAAGCGATGGACGAGCCCGGTGATCGTGTCCGTTGGACTCAAAAAGACGAGGAATCGTTCGTAGTCTGGACTGTCGATCGCCTCCACCAGGGCGTAGGCGAGCACGGTCGAGAGAAGGAAGGCGACGATCGTGACCGCGATCGAAATGGCCTTCCGCGGTGTAAACGACGAAATCATCAAGCCGATGGATCCGAGGTAGAAGGCAATGATCGTGCCGGCGACGATGATTCGACCCAAATCGCCGGAGTGATCCTTCATCGCCGTCAGCGGTGAGTCTTCCAGCAATTGTCGTCCGAGCCACAGGATCGCCGCCGGGACGAGGGACATTGTCAGCGTCAACGCCGCGACTGCCGCCAGCTTGGCGACGACATAGTCCGCCCGGCTGATAGCCCGCGAGAAGTAAAGCGGCAGCACATTCTGCCGCCGGTCCTCGCAGAGCATCTCCGGGGCAATCATCGCGACGAAGATCCCTTCGATGATGAAAATGAACCCGAAGAAGTCGTGATACTCCAGCACGCTGGCGTCGGGCAAAAAGGCGCGAATGCCAACGGAGATCACGACCGGCAGCGCGACCGCCACGTACAGCAGGATCGGAATGATCTTCGCCGTCCAGCTTTTACGGATCCCGAGCGCCCGCTTGATCGAAAACCGAACCAGCGCGCCGTAGGCGTGACCGCGGCCTAGGCGTGGCCCATCGTAGTGCTTATATCCCCGGTCGAAGATCTCACCGTAGCGGGCGGGCTCCTGCGCGCCATCCGAAGGGATCGCGGCGTTCTTCAGGTCAGACGCCACTGCTCACCTCCGCATTGGGCGCGACCCCATCGAGCTCGCCCGGCGCGATGTTGCCCAGGTAGACGTCCTCCAACGAGCGCGCCCGCATGCGTAACGACCGCAGCGGCATGCCCAGCTCCGCCGTTGCGTCACGGACCGCGTCATAGACACGGTCGCCGTCGAAGCGGACGACGACGTCGCGGCGAAAGCTGTTGGCCTCGTCCGACTCGTCCATCAGGCGGGCTTCGATGCCGCCGGCTTCCAGGCGCCCGATCAACAGCGCCGGGTCGCCGTCGACCTGCACCATCAGGTAGCCACCCTCCTCGCCGAGCCCGGCCAGCGGTTGCGCCAACATCAGCCGTCCATTGTCGAGGATGACAACATAATCGCAGACGCGCTCAATGTCTTCCAGGATGTGAGAGGAAACCACGACCGCGATCCCGAGGTTGCGATAGATGCGGACGATCAAGTCCAGCATCTCCTCGCGCCCCTGCGGGTCCATGCCGTTCGTCGGTTCGTCGAGGAGGACCAGCGCCGGGTCGTGGACGATCGCCTGGGCCAGCTTGACCCGCTGCTTCATGCCGGTCGAGAAGCCCTTGATCAGCCGGTAGCGCTCCTCGTCCAATCCGACCTGGTAGAGCACGTCGGCCGCGCGTTGTCGCGCCTGCCGCGTCGGCAAGCCGCTCATCTCGGCCATGTGTCCGACGAAGTCGGCGGCGGTCGTGGTGTCAGGAAGGCAGTCCGACTCGGGCATATACCCGACGCGCTCGCGGACCTTAACGCCTTCGCGCTGCGCGTCGTGCCCGAGGACCGTGGCGATGCCACTATCCGGTCGACTGAGGCCGAGGAGGAGGCGAATCAGGGTCGTTTTGCCCGCGCCGTTGGCGCCGAGCAACCCAACCGCCGCCCGCGGAATCGTCAGATCGAGGCGTTCGAGCGCGGTCACCCCGCCGTAGGTCTTGCGCAACCCCTGCGCCTCGACCACCCGCGTCGCTTCGGGGTCGACCACGAAGGCGGGCGCCCGCATCTCATCGCGTCGTCGCTGCCGTGTTGCCGCCATCCACCCAATCGCACACGCTAACCCGGCCGGTGCCGTCACCCGCCACGACGCGAGAGTGTACCAGCCTCGCATCTGTTGCCGCGAGAAAAACTGTGGCGTGCCGAGAGGGGCATCCCGCCATTCTCGCAGTTTGTGCCATGTTTACGACTCCCTGTCACTGCCAGGCTTCTCGGCAACGATGAGAAAGCGGTGGTCTTCGATCTCGAGATAACCCTTGTTTCGCATCTGCTGGTGAGCCCGGCGCAGTGCTTCACGGTGGGTGGCAACCGTGAATCCCGGTAGTACCCACGGAATCGCCTTCAGATAAAAGACGAGTGCGCCGACATCATAGAAGCGCGTGGCAGGATAAACCTCTTGTTGATCGAGCACCTGGAGACCGCAATCTGCTACCTGGCGCACGGCCGAGGCCAGTTCCCAATGGTCGAACTCGCCCGGTGCTGGGGCATCAAGCAGTGCGGGAATGCCGCGGTAGCTCTTGCCTCCCACCTGCTGGGTGAGGAATCGCCCGCCCGGCCGCAGCACGCGAAAGAGTTCGGCCGGATCGTAGAACCCGTGGCGATTGAGCACGAGGTCAAACCGGTTGTCGTCGAACGGCAGACGGCCTTCGGCAACCTTGACGACGTGGACGCCGAGCGGCTCCAATCGTTGACGCGCGATCGGGATGTTGGGCGCGTAGCCCTCGGTGGCGAAGGCGACGGGTGGCAAGGGCCGGAGCGCCGCGAGCAGCTCGCCGCCGCCGGTGTCCATATCGAGGAGCGACTGCGCTCGCGCCATCTCCGCCAACGCCCGGCTCGCATAACTCCACGGCAGCGGGGCGCCCACCATGCGCCCAGTCGCCGAGATGAACGAGAAGTCCCACCCGCTGAACGGTTGATCCGCTTGCTCAACCAGCCGATCGAAGGGATCGGTGAGGTGGTCGGACTCGCGATCGCTCGCCATACCAGATCTCTCCGTTATGCCCCCGCTACCACCGCGTCGCGACACGAGCGCATGGTGCGCAAACACGCCGCTGTCCGCCGCAAGCCCTCAGCGAAGATTGCGGGCGTTTGGCCGACGCCAATCCGCAGATAACCCTCGTACCCGAACGCCGAACCGGGTGCGAGCATGACGCTGAACTCTTCGGCCAGGCGGTTTGCCAAGTCCAGGGACGGAATGTCGAGGTGGTACTTCAGGAGCGCCAGCACACCACCGCACGGCGGCGTCCAGGACGCCAGATCGCTCTGCTCATCGAACCAGATGGCGGCGGTGGCGAGGTTCGCGGCAACGATGGTGCGGTTGCGGTCGATAATCCGGTCGCGATGGATCAGCGCCAGCAGCGCCAGGGCGTCGTTCAGCTTACCAGGGCTGAGCGAGACATAGTCGCGCATGCCCCAGCAGCGCTGCACGACCTCGACCGGCCCGGCGAACCAGCCGATCCGCAAACCCGGCAGCCCGAACGGCTTGGAGACCGTGCCCACGCTGATGCCCTGTTGGCCGAGATTGCGCATCGGCGGCGCGAACGGCTCCCCACCGGGGATTTCCAGCCACCGATACGCCTCGTCGCAGAGGACCCACGCCCCGACCGATTCGGCCAGGTCGTAGACCCGCTGAAGCTCGGCGGCGGAGAGCATCGCGCCGGTCGGGTTATGCGGCGTGTTGACGACGATCAGCTTCGTCCGCGACGACACCAGCCGCTCCAACGCCTCCAGATCGTACCGGAACCCGGTCTCCGGCCCAACGTCCCACAGTGAGACGGCGCACCCAATAGCGCGCGGCACGCTGAACAACTGCTGGTACGCCGGGTGGATCGTGACGACGTGGTCGCCGGCCTCCAACAGGGCATTGAAAAGCAGGAAGTTCGCCTCGATCGCCCCGGTGGTGACCAGGATCTCGTCCGGACTCGTGTTCTCGTACGTCTCGGCCAACGCCCTCCGCAACGCCGCCGACCCGCGCGCCTCGCTGTACCCCAAGCGCAGGTCGAGCAACAGGGAAAGCGCCTGCTCCCGCTCCTGCTCCGGCAGGAACCCGATCAATTCACGCGTCGTCAACGGAAAGATTCCGCTCTCCGCGATGTCGTACCGCGCCTCCACTTCATATGTTGTCATCCACCGTTCCAGCGCAAACGTCTCAATCTTCAAGGTGTTGCTCCTCAGCGCTCGTTCTCGTCTTCCGCCTTCCGCCTCCCGCCTCGTCCCTAGCCGGACGGATAGGCCGCGTCCTCACCTGTCGGGCGGTACCCCTTCGTCACGGTCGATCCTACTCTAATCGCTACCGGCCGGCGCATCATTGAGGCCGGCAATGAACCGAATACGACAGGGGAACTCCAATGACCACCATCGACACGATCGATCATATCGACGGCTCCGTCCTCACCCGGCTCTCCGACGACCTCGCCAGCGCGGTCGAGCGCGCCGGGGCCTGGACCGTCACCGTCAACGCTCGTCGCCGGATGCCGGCCAGCGGTATCGTTTGGAGCGACACCGGCCTCATCGTCACCGCCAATCACGTCGTCGAGCAGAACGAGGACATCACCATTGGCCTTTCCGACGGTCGCACCGTTCCGGCCAAGCTCCTCGGTCGCGACCCTGGCAGCGACGTTGCCCTCCTGAAGATCGAGGTGAGCGGCCTGACCGTGCCCCCGCGAGA
>JBOGUE010000404.1:0-2621 GCA_050695955.1 Thermomicrobiales bacterium
GACAATGCGCTCCTGGCCGTCGCCGCGGCGGTAGAGGCGGACAGCGAGCACCCGTTAGCGCGAGCCATCGTGCGGGCGGCGACAGAGCGCGCCATCGCGGTCCCGAAGGCGAACGACTTCAAAGCCATCGCCGGTCGCGGTGTCGCGGCCACGGTCGAGGGTGGCGAAGTCGCGGTCGGTGGCCCGGTCATGCTCCGCGAACGCGGAATCGACGTGCCGGCGACGTTGACAGAGCAGACCGCCGCCTGGTCGGTGCGCGGCGCGGCGGTGATCCACGTCCTCCAGGCCGGTCAGGTTGTCGGCGCCCTGGCGCTCGAAGATCAAATTCGGCCGGAGGCGCGGCAGGCGGTCGCCGCCCTGCACGAACGTGGCGTGCGCGTGGTGATGATCACCGGCGACGCGCGCCCGGTGGCGGAGGCGGTGGCAGAAGACCTGGGCATCGGGGAGGTCTTCGCCGAGGTCTTGCCGGAGGATAAAGACAAGACGGTTGCCACATTGCAAGGGCGGGGCGAGCGGGTGGCGATGGTCGGCGACGGCGTCAACGACGCGCCGGCATTGGCCCGCGCCGACGTCGGCATCGCCATCGGCGCCGGCACGGACGTCGCCATCGAGTCGGCCGGGGTGATCCTCGCCAGCAGCGACCCCCGCGCGGTCGTCGGGGTGATCCGCCTCTCGGGCGCGAGCTACCGCAAGATGATCCAGAACCTCGGCTGGGCCGCCGGCTACAACCTCTTCTCGATCCCTGTCGCCGCGGGCGTCCTCGCCCCGATCGGGATCACGCTGGCGCCCGCCGTCGGCGCCCTCCTGATGAGCGCCTCCACGGTCATCGTCGCCCTGAACGCGCAGTTGCTGCGCCGGTTGGATGTGCGGTCGTAGGCTTGCCCCCCAGCCCGCCAACTTTGGGGGGCGACGAACGAGGGCGCGTCTCATTCGTCGTCTCCCCCCAGAATTGGGGGGCCGGGGGGACCGTCGCCCTATTGCATTCGACGTCTATACCGTGCGCCCTATTGGTGAAATGACGTAGACGCCTCGTCGGCAATCCTCCAGCGCAAATAGGCGAGATTGCGGATGTGCGGGCCCGTGGCGTACGGCATGATATGAACGTGCCGGGAGGAACCGGCACGAATGGGAGATCGGGGAACTAATGTGAACCCCCGCGCCGGGGATGAGCATGGCGCATTGGGAGACGGACATGATCGATAGTCGGGTTCTGCAGGTAGGTATGCCGACGTCCGCCGGCGGCAATCGGGTCGCTGGCTCCGAGTTGGGTCTGGTGGCCGGATTGCTGCGCGGCCTAACCGGCCGGGGAACAGAGGTCACGGGTAAGGGGTTTGAAGCGACCGACCGGGAATTGGCATCGCTGGCGTCCGAGACGCCGGCGCGGCGGTTCGAACTGGGCAAGTCGCAGGCGCTGGCCTTGAAGTCCGGCTTGAGCGGCAGTTGGGTGTCATAAGCGAACGGATCTGACGGTTCAGTAGGGCATCGAGTTGGCGGGGTGTGACGATGGACGCGACCTGGATCCAAGTGCTCTGCGCGCTGATCGGGCTGATAGCCTTCGATCTGGCCGTTGCGATGGGCGGGCGGTCCGCGTCAAGACCCCGCCGGCACGGGGCGCGCAAATAAGTGGCAAGGTGCGGTTGCGACACGGAGTAACGATGTGAGCAACGCTCCGGAACCGGCTCAACGCGAGCTTGCCGGTGACAACGAGCCGGCCGAGGGGCAAGCAACCGATCCGGAACGGACGGACGATGCCGGACCCAGCGAGCAAGGGTCCGGCCGGCCCGGCCCGGCCTTTGTACCGATCGCGGGCGGCCTGGCGGCCCTGCTGCTGCGCGTGCTATCGCGAGCCGGCCGGTAGCCACCGGCGACATTCGACGAAGCTACGGCAGGGCGCGCGGCTGTGCGCCTCCCCAGGCGGACGATTACGGCCCGCCGCCTGTGGGGACGCACAGCCGCGCGCCCTGTTGGCGTGACGGGTTCAGCGCGCCCCCCTCCCCCCGCCTCTCCCCCGACGACGAGGGAGGGGAGCCGTTCTCCCGCGGCGACGGCGGCTCCCCCTTTCCCTCGCGCTCCGAGGGAAAGGGGGTTGGGGGGATAGGGGGCCGAACCGTCCGTCGAACGCCGAACCTCGACCCTCGAACCGCTTTGGGTGGTACCATCGCGACGGTGAACGCCTGCGCGAAGGGACCGTGATGCCTGATACCCCCAATGCCGCAATGACCCCCGAGGAGCTTACCCACTTCGACGCCAGCGGGCGGGCGCGGATGGTCGACGTCGGCGACAAGGCCGAGACGCGCCGAGTCGCCGTCGCCACCGGCCGGGTGGCGATGCGGCCGGAAACCGCCACCCTGATTCGCGAGGGCAGGGCGGCGAAAGGCGACGTCCTCGCCGTCGCCCAGGTCGCCGCGATCATGGCCGCCAAGAAGACCCACGAGCTGATCCCGATGTGCCACCCCCTGTTGTTGACCCGGGTGGACGTCGGCTTTGAGTTGGAGGATGCAGCCGTCGGCATCACCGCCCGCGTCGACACCCGCGGCCAAACCGGCGTCGAGATGGAGGCGCTCACCGCGGTCAGCGTCGCCGCCCTCACGATCTACGACATGGTCAAAGCGGTCGACCGC
>JBOGUE010000405.1:0-6972 GCA_050695955.1 Thermomicrobiales bacterium
GACCGGGCCTTCAGCCCCGGTCGACTTCGTCGCACGTGGACCGGGTCTTCACTGCCGGTCAGGCGGGGCGTCGTTTGAGATGTAGAGGCCGGTGGAGACCATGCTGGTGGTGCCGAAACCAGGCCAGTGGATCGCGGCGATGCCGTTGTTGTCCGGCGCCAGGGCGTCGCCTTTGACGTATGGTTTGATGAGTTGGATTGGGGTCGAGAAGTAGGTGAAGACGGCCGGGACGTCTTCGACCAAGATCCGTTCGGCTTCCTGGAACATCGCGATCCGCTCTTCCACCGAACCGAGGAAGACGGTGGCCTCCTTGACCTTGGCGTCGTAGTCCGGGTTCGACCAGGGGTGGCGACCACCGGAGAGCCAGACGCCGAGCATGTTCGACGGGTCGAGATAGTCCATGCCGTAGGACACCCAGCCGAACAGGACCTCGGTCGGTTTTGCGTTCATCGCGTCGTAGAACGCCTGGCGGTCCATCACCTGAACCTCGACGTCGATGTTGAGGTGCTCCTTGAGCATAGTCGGGTAGGCGTTGACGACGGCCATTTCGGCCGGACCGCCACCGCCGCGGGCTTGCAGCGTGAGCTTCGGGAAACCTTCGCCGTCGGGATAGCCGGCTTCGGCCAGCAGGGTCTTTGCGGACTCCGAATCGAATGCTTGGATGTCCGCGAGGCCCTCGCCATTGGCGGCGGGAAAGCCAGGGGCGAGGAAGGAATAGGCTGCTTTGCCCTGCGCGCCCATGATCTGTTGCATGATGGCGTCGCGGTCGACGACGTGGCTGAATGCCTGCCGCACCAGCTTGTTGTCGAATGGTGGCTTGGTCAGGTCGAAGAAGAAGTAGAAGCAGCCGAAGTCGCCGACGCCTTGGTAGACCTGCGTCGCTTTCTCAGGATCCGACTGCATGAGCTGGAGCTCGGCTGGCGCCGGGTTTTCCATGAAGTCGATCTCGCCCGCTTCGTAGAGCGTGAAGTGGGTATTCGGGGCGGCGAGCTGGGTGACGAACCTTTGCATCGGGATCTGGAGCTTGCCCGAGTACTTCTCGTTGCGGACGATGATCAGATGCTGGTCGCGCGCCCACTCTTGGAGAATGAATGGGCCGCAGGAGACGCAGGTCTCGGGGTTCGAGTTGTAGAGCGGTCCGTGGGTTTCCAAGGCCGCGGCTGAGAGCGGCTGGGAATAGAGGAGCATCGCGGGCAGATAGGGCGCGGGATCGACCGTTTCAAAGACGACCTCGAACTCGTTGGCGCCTTGTTTGACGCCGATCTCCTCGGGCGGGATCTTGCCGTCGACCGCGTCGGCATAGCCCCGAATGACGGGCCGCCAGAACCAGGTGAAGTCCCAGGCGTGCTCGGGGTCGGCCGAGTATTGGAACGTTCTTATGTAGTCTTGGGCGGTAAGTGGGGTGTCGTCACTCCAGACCAGGGTCTGGTCCAGCGTGAAGGTCCAGACGGTGCCGTCCTCGTTACCAGACCATTCGATTGCGGCGGCTGGCAGAATCTGAAAGTTCTTGTCGAGCCGGACGAGTGGCTCGGAAAAGAGACCGTTGCCGGCCGGCCGCTCGTAGACCGCCTCGTAGAAATCGAGCACTTTCGCGTTCGTCGGGTCGGAGGCCACGCGCCAGATCTGCTGGTCGAGCGGCGCGGCGTCCTCGGGGAGTTGCATCTCCTGATTGGCCATTGCGCGGTTAGCGGTGCGCATCGCCGGCCCGGCGTGGGCCGTTCCGTGCCCGAGAAGTGGGAAACCGGTCGCGATTGCGCCCGCGCCGGCCGCGCCCTTGATCATCCGCATCAGGAATGCGCGGCGGTCGAGATCGAGACTGTGCAACGCGATGAAAACGTCTTTGTTCTGCTGTTCGTTCATGTTGCCGCTCCTCCGTTCTCTTTCACTGAGCCAGCCAAGTGACCGGCTGCTCACGCGACCGTGAAGCCTTAGTTTTGACGCGGGTCGAGGGCATCCCGCAGCCCATCGCCGACGAAGGTGAAGCCGAGCATGATGAGGGCGATAGCGAGGGTGGGGAAGAGGCCGAGGTGCCAGTAGATGCGGACATAGGGGGCGCTGTCGGCGACCATTTTGCCGAGGCTGGGTGTCGGTTCGTTGATGCCGATGCCGAGGTAGCTGAGGCCGGCTTCGGCGAAGATTGCGAGTGGGATGCCGAGGGTGATCGAGACGATGATCGGGGCGACGGCGTTTGGTAAGAGGTGGCGGACAGCGATGGTCCAGCCGCTGGCGCCGATGCCACGGGCGGCGGTCACGTACTCCTGCTCACGGAGCATGAGCAATTGAGCACGCATCAAACGGCACATGGTCACCCAACTCGTGATGCCGATGACGAAGATGATGTTGCGTACGCCCGCCCCGGTGATCGTCATCAGAAAGATGGCGAAGAGGAGACCGGGGAAGGCGGTCATGACCTCGACCAGTCGCATCACCAGAAAGTCGACATTGCCCCCATACAGCCCGGCGACCAAGCCGAGCGGGATGCCGATCAGGCAGGCGACCGCGACCGCGGCGAAGCCGACGATCAGCGAGGTGCGGGTGCCGTACATGATGCGGCTGAGGAAGTCGTGGCCGATGGCGTCGGTGCCGAGCGGGTAGTCGCGCTCCGGGAACTTGTTCGCCGCCATCAAGTCGGCGTCGGCGTAATGGGTTGGCGCCAAGAGCGGCGCCCCAAAGCCGATGACCATCATGATGAGGACGATCACCATCCCGACCATCGCCAGCTTTTGGCGGAGGAACCGGTGGGCCGCGTAGTAGAGGGCGGAGCGCGGAGCGCGGGCAAACTGGCGCTCCGATGCTCCGGAGAGGCCTCGCTCGGCAGCGGCGGAGACGTTCATGTCTGCTCGCCCCCTAGACGTTCGCGGCCCGGCCGCCGATGCGGATGCGCGGGTCAAGGATGGTGTAAAGGACATCGGTCAAGAGGTAGGTGATACCCCAAAAGGCGGCGACCAGGAGGACGAGGGCGAGGATCATCGGGTAGTCGCGGGTTTGGGTACTGGTGACGAAGAAGCGGCCGAGACCGGGGATACGGAAAGTCGCCTCGATGAAGATCGACCCCGTGAGAATGTTTGGGATCTCCGGCAGCAGGATGGTGACGAACGGGATCAGTGCGTTGCGGCCGACATGCCAGACGAGGACGCGGGACTCGGCGAGGCCTTTGGCCCGCGCGGTGCGGACGTGGTCGGCCCGGGAGACCTCGAGGATGCTGGCGCGGGTGTAGCGGGCGACGAGCGCCATCGGCGCCAGGCTGTAGGCGATGACCGGCATGATGTAGTGCTGCGGCTTGCCCCAACCACCGGGTTCGAGCCACTGGAGATAGACGCTGAAGAGAAGGATGAGCCACATCGCGATCACGAAGTTCGGGACCACGATCCCTAGCGTGGCGCCGAAGGAGACGACGTAGTCCACCCACGAGTTCTGGCGCATGGCGGCGACGAAGCCGAGGAGGGTGCCGACGCTGTAGGCGATCAGGATAGTGGGCACGCCGATCTTGATCGTCACCGGCCAAGTGCGGGCGATCAGACCGAGGACGGATTCGGTTGGGCTCTGGAAGGGCACGCCGAAGTCACCCTGGACGGCGTGCCAGACGTAGCGGACGTATTGTTCGTAGATCGGCTTGTCCAGCCCGTACTTGCGGTCCCGCGCCTCACGCGTCGCCTCCGGCAGGCGTCCCTTTTCATCCGGTGAAAAGGGTCCGCCGGGCACCTCGTGCATCAGTAGGAACGCGATCAGCGAGACGGCGAAGAGGACGAAGACCAAGCTGGCGAGCCGTCCGACGATGTACCGGGCCATGATCTTCCTCGCGGCATACCTGACGACACCCGCGTCCGGCGAATCGGCACGGCGACGGGCCGGGTGAAACCTACCATCCGATGCTCGAAGTCTGAGGTCCGGATTCTACCACCGAACTGGCGCAAGTATCACAAGCCGGCCGCGGACCGGATACAGGCTCTTGGCGAGATGGAGCGCCAAAGGTATCATTTTGGAAGTATCGTGGCGGCACGCGATGGTCATTCGGAGGAGGGAAGGGATGCCGGTATCACTTGATCCGAAGGTGCGAGCGTTTCTCGAGGAGAAGCGATTTGGGGTCCTGGCGACGGTGAATCGCGATGGGACCGCTCAACAGACGGTGATGTGGTACGAGTTGCGCGACGGCCACGTGATGATGAACACCGCGCGCGGTCGAACGAAGGATCGCAACCTGCTGCGCGACCGGCGGATCTCGATCTGCGTTGAGGACGGGACGCGGTTCGTGACAATCGCCGGGACGGCGGAATTGAACGACGACCAGGATGTGGCGCAGGCGGACATCAAGGCGCTGGCGACGCGGTACGATGGCGCGGCGCACGCGGAGAAGGTGTCGGCAGAATCCTTCTCCAAACAACACCGCATAACGGTCATTCTGCCGATCGAGCAGGTGATTGCACATGGCTTTGACGACTAGAGCGACCTGCACAACAGGTGCCTCGTCGCCGCGCTACGCACGACGAAGCCCTTCCTGGGCTGAGCACGACGCGGGCACCGGCGCCGCAAGGCGCTCTAGCAGCGACCGGCAGGGAAGCCTCTCGTGAATGGAGCAGACGAGTGATCGTGGCGCTGGCGGGGGGCGTCGGCGGGGCGAAGATGGCGCAAGGATTGGACCTTGCCCTGTCGCCCGGTGAGCTGACCGTCGTCGTCAACACCGCCGACGACTTCGAGTTGTACGGGCTGCGGATTAGTCCCGATATTGACACGGTGCTCTATACGCTGGCTGGTCTCGCCAATCCGGTGACCGGTTGGGGCATCGGCGGCGACACGCGGCACACGCTCGACGCGATGGCGCGGCTGGGGGAAGAGGCGTGGTTCCTGCTCGGCGATCAGGATCTCGCAACGCACATTCTGCGCACCGAACGCCTCAGAGGCGGCGCTTCGCTGTCGGAGATCACGGCGGACTTCGGGCAGGCGCTCGGGTTGACCGCGTGCCTGTTGCCGATGACGGACGATCCGGTGGCGACGCTGGTCGAGACGCCGGATGGGATTTTGTCCTTTCAGGATTATTTTGTGCGACGGCGGCAGACGGACGACGTGCTGGGTGTCCGCTTCGCCGGGATCGAGCAGGCGCGGCCCGGGCCGGCGGTGCTCGATGCGATCACGGCGGCCGATCTGATCGTGATCTGCCCGTCAAACCCAATCGTGAGCGTGGGGCCGATTCTCTCGCTGCCGTGGATTCGGCCGGCGTTGGATGAGACGAATGCGCCGGTTTTGGCCGTGAGCCCGATCGTCGGAGGGCGGGCGATCAAGGGGCCGGCCGATAAGATGATGGCGACGCTGGGGCGGGAGGTTTCGGCCTACGGGATCGCGGAACTCTACGCCGGTCTGATCGACGGCATCGTGGTTGATGGCGAGGATCGGACGTTGTTGTCGCGGATCGAAGGACTCGGTATGCGCGCCATTGCGACCCAGACGATCATGGGTGATGCCGGCGATCGGCGGCGCCTCGCGGCGGAAGTGATCGCCTTCGGCCGGTCGCTCGCTCCGGTGGGGGTGACGCCATGACGAGCGGAGGAATCGTCGGCATCGTGCCGATCCGTTCGCTGACGGGTGGCAAGACGCGGCTGGCGGAGGCGGTGAGCCCGCGGATGCGCGAGGAGTTCGTGCGGCGGATGCTCTTGGGCGTGCTTGCGGCCATCCACGAGTCTCGCGCGCTTTCCGCTGTCGCCGTCGTCAGTCCGGATCGAGACGCATTGACACTGGCGGCCGGCGCTGGAGCGGTGCCGGTGGAGCAGGATTCGGCGAGGCCGGGACTCAACGCGGCGATTGACATCGGGCGGCGGTGGGCGGAGGAGCGAGGAGCCGGCGCCATGCTGGTCCTCTTCGGAGACTTGCCGCTGCTGACCGGTGACGACGTGCGCAATCTGGTCCGGCGGGATGCGCCGCTCGTTCTCGCCCCAGACCGGCATGGCGCGGGAACGAATGCGCTGCTTTTGCGACTCGGCGATTCGGCGGAAGGCCACCGTTTCCGCTTCCACTATGGCTACGAGAGCTATGCCAATCACGTCGACGAGGCGCATCGATTGGGGCTTGAGGTGACGACTTCGATTGCGCCAGGCACGACGCTCGATCTGGATACGCCGGACGATCTCCGGCTCCTTGGCTGGGAAGCTGGCGCCGAGTTTCGTCATGCGACTTCGGAGGTCGAGGTCGCATGAACGAGCTGAGTGGTGAAATGCGTCTCATCGGGTTGCTCGGCATGCCAGAGGTGCGGCCGGGAGATGGCCTGCCGGGCCTCATCGGGGACGCGATCGAGCGCGCGGGGCTGGATCTGGAGCCGGGCGACGTCCTAGTCGTGACGCAGAAGGTGGTCAGTAAGGCTGAGGGGCGATTGGTCCGGCTGGCTGAGATTCAACCGTCGGTTCTGGCGCGACGGATCGCGGAAGAGCACGGGAAGGATGCGCGCCAGGTCGAGGTCGTGTTGCGGGAGGCGGTCCGCATCGTGCGCATGGACCGGGGCATCATCATCGCGGAGACGGCCCACGGCTTCGTCTGTGCCAACGCCGGTGTCGATGCCTCGAACGTCAGCGCCGAAACCGTCTGCCTGTTGCCGCTCGATCCGGACGCCTCGGCGGCGCGGATTCGCGCGGCGTTGGGGCGGCGGTTCGGGCTGGCGGACCAGCAGCAACCTGGCGTTATCGTGTCGGATTCGTTCGGGCGGCCGTGGCGGCGAGGTATCGTCAACGTCGCGATTGGTGTCGCTGGGCTAGCGCCGCTCGCCGACTATCGCGGTCAGTACGACGCCGCGGGGTACGAATTGAGCGTGACGGTGCTCGCGGTCGCGGACGAACTTGCGTCCGCGGCGGAATTGATGATGAACAAGCTCGATGCGCGGCCTGTCGTCTTGGTGCGCGGCTACGTGCCGCCGATCGAGGCGACGCCGGGCACGGCGCGCGAGCTTGTGCTGGACCCGGCGCGGGACTTGTTCCGGTAGGGGCGGTTCTC